>JBIKTP010000461.1:0-3430 GCA_044348035.1 Burkholderiaceae bacterium | reverse complement strand
CATGCAGTTCTGCGGTGCCGACTGTTTCGAACCTGACCCGCACAACTTCGCGCTGCTCACCCACAACCTGGCGCCTTTTGCGGGCGTGCACCTGCACGCTGCCGCCCTGTCCGACCATGATGGCGAAGCAGAGATTTTTCGGGGGGCACGCAACGCCGGCGACATCTCCCTGTCGCCGGACGCGCAATTGCGCTCGCGGACGGACCTGCAAGGCCATACCGTGCCCTTGCTGTCCGCGCGGCGGCTGGGTGGCGAGATACTGGCGCGACTGGCTCCGGGTACGCGGCTTGTCTGGAAGTCCGACACGCAGGGGCACGACCTGAAGATCGTCGCCTCCATGCCCGACGCGATCTGGGAAAGAGTCGAAGTGGCCCTGGTGGAACTTCGCAGCGTGGATGCAACCCCCGCCGAGCTCGAGCGGTTCATGGCCGTGGTGGCGGGATTCCCGGTACGGCGGTCCGTGAAGTTCGGCGCCCGCGACATTGGTCTGGAGGCCATTCGCCGCTTCATCCTGGAAGCCAACGACCGCGAGATCGACCTGCTGCTGGCGCGCCGCTGAGGCGCCGTGCGCCGCAGCCGGGCGCATGAGCGGGCATCAGACCTGCACGCGGGCCACGCCGAGCAGACGGTCGAGAAGTTCCGGCTGTTCGAGCAGGTCAGACGCCCGCCCGGAGTGCGCCACGGTACCGCGGTCCAGCACGGCGGCGCGGTCCGAGATCGCCAGGATGGCCTGCGGATGCTGCTCCACGATGATGGCCGACAGGCCTTCCTCGCGGGTGATGCGGCGGATCGCTGCCAGCAGTTCCTGCACGATGATCGGCGCCAGCCCCTCGAGCGGCTCGTCCAGCAGCAGAAGTGTCGGATTCAGCACCAGGGCCCGGCCCACCGCGAGCATCTGCTGTTCGCCCCCCGACAACTGCGTGCCCAGGTTGCCCTTGCGCTCGGCAAGCCGGCCGAACATCTCGTACACCCGCGCCGGCGTCCACTGGCCGGGCCGTGCCACGGCCGTCAGGTTTTCATGGACCGTGAGTGACTTGAAGATGTTGCGCTCCTGAGGAACCCACCCAATGCCGGCGGCAGCGCGCTGGAACGACGCCAGAGTGTGCAGCGGCCTGCCAGACAGGGTGATGCTTCCGCCATGCTGGCGGGTGGCACCTGCCAGCGTGTTCATCAGCGTCGTCTTGCCGGTGCCATTGCGCCCCAGCAAGGCCAGCGTTTCGCCCTCCCCCAGCACCAGCGAGACATCGTGCAGGATGACCGCTTCGCCATACCCTGCACTGAGTTCTCGCACCTGAAGCAATTCAGCCATGGGCATTCTCCGTGGTACCCAGGTAGACCGCCCGCACTTCAGGGTCCTTGGCAATCTGCTGCGGGTCACCCTCGGTCAGCACGGCGCCATTCACGAGCACCGTCATGCGGCGGGCGAAACTGAAGACCAGATCCATGTCGTGTTCGATCAGCAGCACCGACACATCCGCCGGCAGGTTGGCCACGGTCTGCAGCAGTTCTTCGCGCTCGCCGGCCGGCACGCCCGCTACCGGCTCGTCCAGCAGCAGCACGCTGGGTTCGCAGGCCAGCGCAATCGCGATCTCGAGCAGGCGGCGCTTGCCATAGGCCAGCACCCGCGTGGGCTGCTCCATCACCTCGGTCAGGTGAAACTGCTCCAGAAGGCGCTCACAGCGGGCAGTGACCTCGGCGCTGGCTCCCAGGGGCTGCCACCACCTCCCACCCAGGCCCAGGTGCTGGGAGACCGTCAGCGCAAGCGTCTGCAAGGGCGTGAGGGAATCGAACAACTGGTTGATCTGGAAGGTGCGCACCATCCCGCGGCGGGCGCGCTCATGCGGTGCAAGCCGGGTGATGTCCTGTCCCAGCAGGCGGATGCTCCCGGCGGTAGGCTCCAGCACACCGGTCAGAAGGTTGATCAGGGTGGTCTTGCCAGCGCCGTTGGGCCCGATCAGGGCATGGCGCGCGCCCTTGTGCAATTGCAGCGTCACGTCGCTGGTGGCGGTGATGCCACCGAACCGCTTGACCAGGCCCTGGCAACTGAGCACCACCTCGGGAGTGCCGGTACTGCTCATGGCGCTTTCGTCTTCGCGAACCAGGTCCATGGACGCAACAGGCGGTCACGCCCCACCAGCACCAGCACCACCAGGAACAGGCCGATCCAGAACGTCCAGTACTGTGGCGTGATCGACGAGATCACGTTGTGCATCAGCTTGAAGACGATCGCACCCGCAATGCCCCCCCACAACCAGCCAGTGCCGCCGATGACGAGCATGAGCATGAGATCGGCCGACCGGTCCAGCGCGAACAGGTCCAGGGAGGCGAATCCGGTGGTCTGTGCCAGCAGGCCACCCGCGACACCCGCCACGCCCGCAGCCACGGTGTAGATCACGGCCAGCCGGGAATGCACCGGGATGCCGATCGCCATCGCGCGCAGGCGGTTGTCGCGAATGGCCATCAGGGTGGCTCCGAAGGGGGAGCGCACGAGGCGGCGCAGCAGCAGAAAGAACAGCAGGCCCACCGAGAGCGCATACCACGCGGCCGTCTGTCCAGTGAGGTCGAATTCGAACCGCCCCAGTACCGGCCCCATCACGACGCCTTGCAGGCCATCGGCGCCGCCAGTCAGCCAGTCCAGCCGGTTGGCGAGTTCCATCAGCAGCAGGGCTGCGCCAAGCGTGACCATCAGCCGGGTCAGGTCGGAGCCGCGCATGATGGTCAGGCTGCACACGGCACCGAGCGCCGTGCCAACCGCCATCGCAACCAGCAATCCGGCCAGCGGGTCGGGCATCACGTGCTTTGCAAACAGCGCCGCCGAATAGGCGCCGATACCAAAAAACGCCGCATGGCCGAGCGAGACGATGCCGGTATACCCGAGGATGAGGTCCAGCGAAAGCGCGAAGAGCGCCACGATCGCGATCTCGCTGACCAGCAGGGAGTGCCCGGGCACCAGCAGCGGCGCGGCAAACGCCATCAGCCACAGGGCTGGCTCCCAGGGGCGCCAGCGGCTCGCGTTGAGCAAGGATGTGCGGGCGTGCATCTATCTGCCCCCCGCGCGCGAGAACAGGCCCTGGGGACGCCAGATCAGGATCACGATCATCAGGCTGTAGACGATGAAGGCGCCCAGCTTGGGTACATAGTACTTGCCCGCCACGTCCGCGATGCCCAGAAGCAGGGCTGCCAGCAGGGGGCCGGTGATCGAGGTGGTGCCACCCACCGCGACCACGATCAGGAAATAGATCATGAACTTGAGCGGAAAGGTCGGGTCCAGGCCCAGTACCTCGGCGCCCAATGCCCCTCCCAGCCCCGCAAGTCCGGAGCCGACCGCAAAGGTGGACAGGAACACCACGTTCACATTGATGCCAAGGCCTGCGGCGACGCGCTGGTCATCGACTGCCGCACGCAAGCGGCTCCCGAAGCGCGTACGCGC
>JBIKTP010000460.1:0-3432 GCA_044348035.1 Burkholderiaceae bacterium | reverse complement strand
GGATCACGGTCATCACCCAAGGTGGTGGCAAGCTGCAGGGCGGGAAAGTGCCGGAATGCGTGATCGGGCTGCCCCCTTGACACGATTGATAAGATGGAGAGACACCCGTGCCCGGTCTGCCGCGCCCGCGGGAACCGACCGAGACCGAGAAAACCAAATGACTGTGTTGGCCATATTGCTGGGGACCCTGACCGCCGGTATCGGCAGTGTATGGATTGCCGCGCTGCTGAGTTTCGGCGTGCTGGCGCGGTATACCCGCCACATGCTGAGCCTTGCCGCGGGCGCCCTGCTGGCGACGGCCTTCATGCACCTGCTGCCGGAGGCCTTCGAGAGCGAAGCGGGCGCCCATGACCTGTTCGTGGCCTTGCTGGTGGGCCTGGTGTTCTTCTTCCTGCTCGACAAGGCCGAGTTGTGGCACCACGGGCACGAGCACCACCAGCATGACCATGACCCGCAGCACGGGCACGACCACGCAGCGGCCGGGCACCGCCATGGCCACGCGCATGGCCATGAAGCGCGTCCACTGGCCGGCGGCTGGGCCGTGCTGGCGGGTGACGGCGTGCACTGTTTTGGCGACGGCATCCTGATCGCGTCGGCTTTTGTCGCGGACACCCGGTTGGGCATCATTGCCGCGCTGGCCGTGCTGGTGCACGAGATTCCGCACCACATGGGGGATCTGATCGTGCTGCGAGCAGGGTCGAGCAACCGGCGCGCCGCCTTCCTGAAGGTATCGATGGCCGGGTCGCTGACGGCGTTCGGCGGGATGGCGGGCTACTGGCTGGTGGACCAGCTGGCCGCTTACCTGCCGTTCTTCCTGGTTGCAGCCAGCAGCAGCTTCGTGTACGTGGCGCTGGCTGACCTGATCCCGCAACTGCAGACCCGCCTGAGCGCGCGGGAAACACTGGCGCAGATCAGCTGGCTGCTGTGCGGCATTCTTCTGGTCACCCTGGTGAGCAGTCTGGCCCACGCGCATTGAGCAGCACCTGTGCCAGGTCGAGCCGGCGCGCGCTGTCGAAGTGCCGCGTCTGCCCGCTGACCGGGTCGGTGAAGGTCACCGACCTTGCCAGCAGCTGCAGCGGGCGCGTGTAGTCGGTGCTGCCCTGCGGGGTGAGCACGGGGTAGATGCCGTCGCCCACGATCGGCAGGCCGAGTGCGTTCATGTGCACGCGCAGCTGGTGCCGATGGCCGGTCACCGGCTGCAGTTCGTACCGCGCCAGGCTGCCGGAGCGCTCCAGCAATTGCACCCGGGTGCAGGCATTGGGCTGGCCCGGCACCTCGGCCTGCTGCATGAAATGGGCCGCTTCGGCGATGCGGCTGACGCGTGTCAGGGGAAACGCGAGGCCGGGGCGCCAGGGAGCGATGGCCTCATAGACCTTGTGGATGCGGTGCTCGCGAAAAAGTGCGTGGTAGCAGCCCCGGCTCTGCGGCTGTACCGAGAACAACACCAGGCCGGCGGTGTCCCGGTCGATCCGGTGCAGCGGCACGAGCGTCTCCAGACCGAGCTGTCGCTTCAGACGGACCAGCACGGTTTCCTGCAGGTAGCTGCCGGAGGGCACCACAGGCAGGAAATGCGGCTTGTCGACCACGACCAGATGCGCATCCTGGTGCAGGATGCTTGCATCGAACGGGATGCGCGGCTCGCCGGGCACATCGCGGTAGTAGTACAGGCGCAGCCGCGCTTGGTAGGGCCGCAGCGCCGTGACCGGCAGCGCGTGTTCGTCCACCACCTCTGCGCGGGCCATGCGGCCGAGCCAGACATCGCGGCCCTGCTGCGGAAAGCGGTCCACCAGGAAATCGAGCATCGTCGCCCAGGGGCCTGCAGGCAGAGCGATACAACTGGCGCCGACGCCGTCCCGCAGTGGCAGCACGGCTGCACCGGCGGGCCCTAGACGCGGTGAAACACCAGGTCCCATACGCCGTGGCCGAGGCGCAGTCCGCGGTTCTCGAATTTTGTGAGGGGCCGGTAATGGGGGCGGGGTGCGTAACCGCCCAGCTCCGGGTGGCTGCGGGCACAGCGGTTTTCCAGGGCGGGTTCGTGGCCGAGCACCTCCAGCATCTGCTCTGCGTAGGGCTGCCAGTCGGTGGCGCAGTGGAGGTAGCCGCCAGGCTTGAGCCGTGCGGCCAGCCGCTGCACCAGGGGAGCCTGCACCAGCCGCCGCTTGTTGTGGCGGCTCTTGTGCCAGGGGTCGGGGAAGAAGATGTGCACGCCGTCCAGGCCCCGCTGGGGTGCGTCTGCGTCCCAGACGGGCAGCATGTGGTCGATCACCTCGACCGCATCATGGGCCAGGATGCGGATGTTGCGCAGGCCCATGTCACCGATGCGCTTGAGCAGCGCGCCGACGCCGGGCTCGTGCACTTCGCAGCACAGGAATTCGGTGCCGGGCAGCAGCGCGGCGATCTGCGCGCTGGCCTCGCCCATTCCGAAGCCGATTTCGAGGACCAGCGGCGGATGCCTGGCAACCGGGCCGGATGCGGCTGCCGGTCGTGCCAGCTGCGGATAGTGCTGCGCCAGGATGTCGTGAGACGGCGCGTAGGGAACCACGAAGCGCGGCCCCAGGGCCTGGACAGCCCGTGCCTGGCCTGCCGTGGTGCGGCCGGCCCGGCGCACAAAACTGCGCACGGCGCGCGGGTGCGTGACATCGGCGGGCGCACGGGTGCTTGCTGCGTGGCCGGTGGCGCCGACATCGGCGCAGGGTAGGGGGGAGGTCGGATTCACAGGGCGGGATTGTAGAGAGCGCGCCACGCGCCCACCCAGCCGGACAGCGCATCCGCGACCGTACCCGCTGCGGGCGCAAGCCCCAGCACTGCGGCGGCTGCGTTGAGAACTCGCAAAGGGTCCGAGGTGTCCAGCGGCGCTGCCCCATTCTGCTTGGACAGCTTGTGCCCGTCGGCGGCCAGCACCAGGGGGGTGTGCAGGTACCGGGGCAGCGGCAGGCCCAGAGCCTGCTGCAGCAGGATCTGGCGCGCGGTGTTGTCGGCCAGGTCCTCGCCGCGCACCACATGCGTCACGCCCTGGGCGTGGTCGTCCACCACCACCGCCAGCTGGTACGAGAACGGGCCGTCGGCGCGTCGCAGCACAAAGTCGCCAACGGCTTTCGCCACGTCCTGCTGCTGCGGGCCCAGGCGCCGGTCGTTCCAGAGCACCGGCGCCAGCGCGTCGGGCAGGCGCAGCCGCAGGGCGAGGGCAGGTTTGCCGTGCAGCCCCGCGCGGCAGGTGCCGGGGTAGACCAGTTCGCCGTGGCGCGTGCGCGCCGGGCCGCGCCGGGCGAGCGCCTGCTCCACCGCCTTGCGCGAGCAGGCGCAGGGGTAGGCCTGGCCGGCGCGCAGCAGCTGCTCCAGTGCGCGCTGGTAGCGATCGGTGTGCCGTGTCTGGTAGTGGGGGGCTTCGTCCGGCAGCAACTGGCAGGCCTGCAGTTGCTGCAGGATGATGCG
>JBIKTP010000459.1:0-3435 GCA_044348035.1 Burkholderiaceae bacterium | reverse complement strand
CTGCTCTGTACGGCCCACCCATGCGATTTCGGGGCTGGTGTAAATGACCCAGGGGATGGTGTTGAAGTTGACGTGACCGTGCTGGCCCGCAATGCGCTCGGCCACGGCAACGCCCTCTTCTTCGGCTTTGTGCGCCAGCATGGGGCCACGCACCACGTCGCCCACCGCCCAGACACCGGGCAAGTTGGTTTTGCAATCGCCGTCCACCACGATCGCGCCGCGCTCATCCAGCTGCAGGCCAACTGCTTCGGTGTTCAGACCGATGGTGTTGGGCACGCGGCCGATCGAGATGATCAGCTTGTCTGCATCCAGCACCACGGCTTCGCCCTTGGCGTTGGTGTAATTGACGGTGACGCCCTTTTTGCCATTGGCGATTTCGCCGACTTTCACGCCCAACTCGATCTTCAAACCTTGCTTGTCGAAAGCCTTCTTGGCTTCCTTGGCGATTTGCTCGTCCACGGCCCCCAGGAATGTGGGCAGGCCTTCGAGGATGGTGACTTCTGCACCAAGGCGGCGCCAGACCGAACCCATTTCCAGGCCAATCACGCCGGAACCGATCAGGGCCAATTTCTTGGGCACACCACCCAAACGCAAAGCACCATCGTTCGACAAGACGTTGACTTCGTCAAACGGTGTGCCGGGCAAGGCACGGGCGTTGGAACCGGTGGCGATGATGACGTGTTTGCCGCTGATCGACTCTTCGGTCTTGCCCGCCACCTTGATTTCGTAGCCGCCATCGGCTTGGCCTGCAAAGCTGCCGCGACCGTGGAAGAAGGTGACCTTGTTTTTCTTGAGCAAGTAAAGAATGCCGTCGTTGTTTTGCTTCACGACGGTGTCTTTGCGGGCGATCATTTTGGCCACGTCCATCTTCACATCCTTGGCAGTGATGCCATGGTCTGCGAAATGGTGGTTGGCGTGCTCAAAGTGCTCGCTGGACTGCAACAAAGCTTTGGAGGGGATGCAACCCACGTTGGTACATGTGCCGCCGGGCGCTGGGCCACCGGCTGCGTTTTTCCATTCGTCGATGCAGGCGACCTGGAAACCGAGTTGGGCAGCGCGAATGGCCGCGATGTAGCCACCGGGGCCACCGCCGATGACAACGACGTCAAATTGTTTGCTCATGAGAAATGCCTTTTGGATGAAAAACGCCCCCTGGGTAGGGGGCATTCAAAACAAGGGGTTTTAGATATCGAACAGCAAGCGGGCTGGGTCTTCCAGCGCTTCCTTCATGGCGACCAAGCCCAAGACGGCTTCACGGCCGTCGATGATGCGGTGGTCATACGACATGGCGAAGTAGTTCATGGGCCGAACCACAACTTGGCCGTTTTCCACCATGGCACGGTCTTTGGTCGCGTGAACGCCCAAAATAGCCGACTGGGGTGGGTTGATGATAGGTGTGGACATCATCGAGCCGAAAGTGCCGCCGTTCGAGATCGAGAAGGTGCCACCGGTCATCTCTTCAATGCCCAGCTTGCCGTCTTTGGCTTTTTGGCCAAACTCAGCGATCTTCTTTTCGATGTCGGCAAAGCTCATCTGGTCGGCATTGCGCAGGATCGGTACCACCAGGCCGCGTGGCGAACCCACGGCGATACCCACGTCGAAATACCCGTGGTAGATGATGTCGTTGCCATCGACAGAGGCATTGAGCACCGGGTACTTCTTGAGCGCATGGACTGCCGCCTTCACGAAGAAACTCATGAAGCCGATCTTGACGCCATGCTCCTTCTCGAACTTCTCCTGGAAACGCTTGCGCATTTCCATGACCGGCGCCATGTTGACCTCGTTGAAGGTGGTCAGGATCGCATTGGAGGCCTGCGACTGCAGCAGCCGCTCGGAAACGCGCGCGCGCAGCCGGCTCATGGGCACGCGTTGTTCCGGACGGTCGCCCAGGTTCGGCTTCGGGGTGGCGACCTGCGGCAGCGCGGCAGTTGGAACACCGGTCGGAATCGCCACCGATGCGGCCGCGGCCGGCGCCGGCCATGCGGCAGCCGCAGACACTGCGCCGAGCACGTCCCCCTTGGTGACCCGGCCGTCGCGCCCGGTGCCGGGCACCGACCCCGCGGCCAGCTGGTTGTCTGCCATGAGCTTGGCGGCGGCCGGCATCGGCACACCCGCCATCGTGTTGCCGGCATGGGCGGGTGCGGCAGGCACGGGAGAAGACGACGACGCCACGACCTGCGGGGCCGCCGCGGCGCCCGACTTGCCCTCTGTGTCGATGCGCGCGATCAACTGCTCGGCCGCCACCGTCGCGCCATCGGGAGCCACGAGTTCGACCAGCACGCCAGCCGAGGGGGCCGGAACCTCCAGCACGACCTTGTCCGTCTCCACTTCGATCAGGATCTCGTCGGCGGCAACTGCCTCGCCCACTTTCTTCTTCCACTGCAACAACGTGGCCTCCGCAACCGATTCGGACAACTGCGGGACCTTGACTTCAACGATAGCCATGAGAAATCTTTCAACAACGGTGATTCGGGTGCGCCCAGGGCGCCGGGTTACTTGGACAGAACAAAGCCCTTGAGCTTGCCGAAAGCGCCATCCACGAGCGCCTTCTGCTGTTCCTGGTGCAGGTGGGAGTAACCGACCGCGGGTGATGCCGAGGCGGCCCGTCCGGCATAACCGAGCTTCTGGCCATCGAGCATGTTCTCGTGGATGTAGTGCTGCACGAAGAACCAGGCCCCCTGGTTCTGCGGCTCGTCCTGGCACCAGACAACGTCGACGGCATTCGGGTACTTCTTCATCTCGGCCGAGAACAGCTTGTGCGGGAACGGGTACAGCTGCTCGATGCGCAGGATGGCCACATCGTCGCTCTCGCGCTCCTCCCGCCTCTTCACCAGATCGTAGTAGACCTTGCCCGAACAGACGATCACCCGCCTGACCTTTTCGGCCTTGAGTTCCTTGTTTTCGGGAATGACCGTCTGGAACCCGCCCTTGGTGAACTCGGACAGCGGTGACGCGGCAGCCTTGGCGCGCAGCAGCGACTTCGGCGTCATGATGATCAGCGGCTTGCGCAGGTTGCGCACCATCTGGCGGCGCAGGATGTGGAAGATCTGGCTGGCCGTGGTCGGCTGCACGATCTGCATGTTGGTGTCGGCACTGAGCTGCATGAAACGCTCGAGACGCGCCGAGCTGTGCTCCGGCCCCTGCCCCTCATAGCCGTGCGGCAACATCAGCGTGATGCCGTTGACGCGGCCCCACTTGACCTCGCCGGAGGCGATGAACTGGTCGATGACGACCTGCGCCCCGTTGACGAAGTCGCCGAACTGCGCCTCCCAGATCACCAGGGTGTTGGGGTCGTTCGAGGCATAGCCATATTCGAAGGCGAGCACGGCCTCCTCGGACAGGATGGAGTCGATCACGACAAACGGCGCCTGCCCGTCCGCCACATTCTGCAAGGGCGTGTAGGTGCCTTCGTCGAACTTTTCCCGGTTCTGGTCA
>JBIKTP010000665.1:0-2574 GCA_044348035.1 Burkholderiaceae bacterium | reverse complement strand
GTGGCGGGTGTCGCCCTTGCCCTGGCCGTGCTGGCCCGCTTCCTGGCGCGCCGCGGGTCGGCCGGCGGGGTGCGGTCCGTGCTCGCATGGGCCCTGGCCACCGCCCTGGTGGCATGGGGACTCGCCGGGTCCCGGGCCTGGGTCTACCAGAGCCATGCGCTGGAGCCCCGGCTCGAAGGGCGTGACATCCTGGTCACTGGCGTGGTCTCGGACATGCCCCAGTTCAACGAAGCCGGCATCCGGTTCAGGCTCAAGGTCGAGTCCGCCATCCTTGCGGGTACCGAGGTTCGCCTGCCGCAGGTGCTGGCGCTGGGCTGGTACAGCGGCAGCCTGGGGCCGGCAGCCGACGGCCTGGCGTCCGAGCTGCAGCGCCAGCCGGTGCCGCTGCAGGCCGGTGAGCGCTGGCGCATGGCGGTGCGGCTGAAGGCGCCGCATGGCAGCAGCAACCCGCACGGTTTCGACTACGAACTGTGGCTGTGGGACCAGGGTGTGCAGGCGACCGGCTATGTGCGATCCGGCGCCTCGGATCCGGTGGCCGAGAACCTCGGGCCCACCGGGCTGTATCCGCTGGCCCGGGTCCGGCAGGCGGCCCGTGACCGGATCCTTGCCACCCTGGCCGGGCGCGGCGAGGCGGGCCTGATCGCGGCGCTGGTGGTCGGCGACCAGAATGCCATCGACCGTGCGGACTGGGATGTGTTCCGTGCCACCGGCGTGGCCCACCTGATGAGCATCTCCGGACTGCATGTGACCATGTTCGCCTGGGTAGCCGCGGCGCTGGTGGGTCGGCTGTGGCGCTGTTCCGCCAGCCTGTGCCTGCGACTTCCCGCACCCCATGCCGCGCGCATCGGCGGGCTGGCGCTGGCGAGCGCCTATGCCGTGTTCAGCGGCTGGGGCGTGCCGGCGCAGCGCACCGTGTGGATGCTGGCGGTGGTGGTCGTGCTGCAGCTGTCTGCGCGCCGCTGGCCCTGGCCGACGGTCTGGTTGCTGGTGTGTGCTCTCGTGGTCCTGATGGACCCCTGGGCCCTGACACAGGCCGGCTTCTGGCTGAGTTTCCTGGCGGTCGGCGTGTTGTTCGCCTCCGGTACGGCGGAGCCGATGCCGGGCGCCACGGGCATGGGCAGGCAACTGCGCGCCCTGCTGCGCGAGCAGGCGGTGGTCAGCGTCGCCCTGGCACCGCTGACCCTGCTCCTGTTCGGCCAGTTCTCGCTGGTGGGGCTGGTCGCCAACCTGCTGGCGGTTCCCTGGGTCACCCTGCTGGTGACCCCGCTGGCCATGCTTGGCATGGTCGTGCCAACGGTCTGGCAGCCTGCGGCCTGGTGCATCGGCATCCTGGGGCATTGGCTGCACTGGCTGGCCAGCTGGCCCTGGGCCTCGGTGTCGCTCCCGCAGGCACCCATCTGGGCTGCGCTGGCGGCGGTGGGCGGCGGCGTGCTGCTGGTGCTGCAGGCGCCCTGGTCGCTGCGCCTGCTGGGCGGCGCGCTGGTCCTGCCGGCGCTGCTCTGGCAGCCCCTGCGTCCGGCGCAAGGCGAGTTCTCGCTGCTGGCGGCCGACATCGGGCAGGGCAATGCGGTGCTGGTGCGCACGCAACACCACGCACTGCTGTATGACGCCGGCCCGCGGTATTCCCGCGAGAGCGATGCCGGGCACCGGGTGCTGGTCCCCCTGCTGCGCGCGCTGGGCGTGCGTCTCGACATGCTGGTGGTGAGCCACCGCGACTCCGACCATGCCGGTGGCGCCGCGTCGGTGCTGGCAGCCCATCCAGATGCCGCGTTGCTGAGCTCCATGGAGGAGGACCACGTCCTGCAGGGAGCGCGTCGCGGGACGCGCTGCCAGGCCGGCCAGGCCTGGACCTGGGACGGGGTCTCATTCATGGTGCTCCATCCGCAGGCAGCCGACTACCCGGCGGCCGGCCGGCCCAATGCCGTGTCCTGTGTGCTGAGGGTGGCCACGCAGCCGCGCGACGGCGCACTGCCGGCCCGGGTGGCCCTGCTGGCGGGTGATATCGAGCGGCCCCAGGAACAGCGGCTGGTGGCGCGGGGCGCCCCCCTGAAAGCCGATGTGTTGCTGGTGCCGCACCACGGCAGCCGCACCTCGAGCTCCGCGGAGTTCCTGGACGCCGTTGCGCCGCAGTGGGCACTGGTGCAGTCTGGGTATCGCAACCGTTTCGGCCACCCGTCGCCGGTGCCGCTGCAGCGTTACGCCGAACGCCACATCGCAGTGCGCGAGTCGCCCCGTTGCGGTGCCGCCTTCTGGCGATCGGATCGCCCCTCCGTGGTGCGTTGTCACCGGGAGGACGGGCGCAGGTACTGGCACCATGTTGCACCCTGATGGGGCGTCTGTCCGGGCGCGCGGGCCGGCAGATGGTCGTTTTTGGTCTGAAACTTGCTAAGCTGTCGGCAGGAGCAACCAGTTCATGCATAAATTCGACGAGATGTACACCCGCCTGCCGTACGAGTTCTTCTCGGGTGGCAAGCAGATCCGGGACCACTACAGGATCTACGACGAATGGCTTGCGCGCCAGCCCGGCGACATGATGGCCAAGCGGCGCGAAGAGGCTGAACTGATCTTCCGCCG
>JBIKTP010000458.1:0-3440 GCA_044348035.1 Burkholderiaceae bacterium | reverse complement strand
GTGTTCCAGGATCCGTTCTCCTCGCTCAACCCCAAGCACTCGATCGGCGAAGTGGTGCGCGAGCCGCTGGACATCCACTGGACCGACAAGACCCGCGAACAACGCATGCAGCGGGTGCGCGAGCTGCTGACCACGGTGGGCCTGGCGGCCACCGACGCGGACAAGTACCCCCACGAGTTCTCGGGCGGACAGCGCCAGCGCATCGCGATCGCACGCGCACTGGCCCTGGAGCCGCGCCTGCTGGTGGCCGACGAACCGGTATCGGCGCTCGACGTGTCGATCCAGTCGCAGATCCTCAACCTGCTGATGGAGCTGCGCCGCAAGCACCGCATGGCCATGCTGTTCATCTCGCACGACCTGTCGGTGGTGCGCCACATCAGCGACGATGTGGCCGTGATGTACTTCGGCAGCATCGTCGAACTCGCGCCCGCAGGCGAGGTGTTCGAGCAGCCGGCACACCCCTATACCCGGCTGCTGCTGTCGTCCATACCGAGCCGCAACAAGACGGCCGGTGCCGCGCAGCTCGCTGCCGACAACGAGGTGACCGGCTCCGAACTGCCCGACCCGGCCAACCCGCCGAAGGGCTGCGCATTTGCGGCCCGGTGCCCGCGGGCAATGCCGGTCTGCCAGGAACAAATCCCGGCGCTGTTGCCACGCAGGATCGCGCAATCCGAGCGGTTGGCAGTGGTGGCATGCCACCTGTACGACGACATCGCCGCCAAACCCCCGGGAACACGACCATGACAACGCGCCTTCCAACCTGGCTAACGGCCGCATGCTTGACGTTCTTCTGCCTGGCGCTGAGCGCCCAGCCGATTCAGGTACCCCGCTACGACGATGCGGATGAATACCTGCCGCAGGCAGAGCGCCGCAACAAGAGCGGCATCCGGTTGTTCCTGCGCCAGCAGGAGGGCGAAGAGCTCGTCAAGGTGGCCAGCCCGCGCAACGTGACGGTGGATGTGATCGCCCGCATGCCACCGGACGCCGAGATGGGAGTGGTGTTCTTTCTGGGCGGCACCAGCGTCTTGTCGATCGTGAATGAACGCCTGGACCGCTCGTTCAGCTTTCAGCCGCGGAGCCGGGATGCGTGGTGGCAACAGCGCTTTGCGACGTTCCTGGTCGACGCACCCTCCGACAGGCTGGGAAAGGCCGGCATCGAGGACACCGTGTGGCGCACGGGCACCGACCACGCCCGGGATCTGCAGGCAGTGCTGGACGAGATTGCCCGGCGCTTCAAGGGGCGGCTGGTCCTGCATGGCCATTCCAATGGTGCAGTCTCGATCTCCACTGCCGCGCAGCTGCACCATCCCCAGGTCAGGGCCTACATGATGAGCGGAGCTGCACACCAGCAACCAGGCGGAGAGCGTATCCAGCAGGTCGAGTACACGGCGCCGGTCCTGCTGGTCCAGCACCGCAACGACACCTGCAGGGTGTCATCCCACGCGGCATTCGAGGCCTGGCAGAGCCGTATCCGTGCGCCCCTGAAAAAGGTGTTGCTGGTGGAGGGCGGCATCGAAGCCATGAGCGGCCCCTGCGGGCCCTTCGCAGCGCACAGCTTTGTGGGTCAGGAAGCCACCACCATCCAGGATGCCATCGGTTTGCTGAAGTCGATGATCCGCAACTGAGCGTCGCACAGGCTGCATGAATACGTCATTGCCCCCCCATGTGGGCGCCCTGCCTGCCGCAGCCGGCAACGCCATCACCGACGTCGCCGGCGTCACGGTCGGCCATTGCACGCTGGCCCAGGGGGACATCCAGACCGGTGTCACGGTCGTGCGACCGCATGCCGGTGACCCGTACCGCGACAGGGTGCCCGCCGCAGCCGTCGTGCTCAACGGTTTCGGCAAGAGCATCGGCCTGCTGCAGCTCGACGAGCTTGGCGTGCTGGAGACCCCGATCGCCCTGACCAACACCCTCTCGGTGGCCGCCGTGGCCAGCGCGCAGATCCGCCAGTGCATCGGCGCCAACCCGGAGCTCGGCCGCAGCCAGCCCACGGTCAACCCGCTGGTGTTCGAATGCAACGACGGTTACCTCAACGACATCCAGCGCATGGCGGTCACCGAGCAGCACTACCTGCAGGCCTTCGACAGCGCCGCAGTGGCCGTGCCGCAGGGTGCCGTGGGGGCCGGCCGCGGCATGTCCTGCTTCGGGGCCAAGGGTGGCATCGGCACGTCGTCGCGGCGCGCCGGTGCCCACACGGTGGGCGCGCTGGTGCTGGCCAACTTCGGCCGCAGTGCGCAGTGGACCTGGGCCGGGCAATCCCTCGGGGCCACCCTGGTGAGCCGCCTGGCAGCACTGCGATCCACGCCGCCTGCCGCGCCGGCATCGTTCCCGGAACCGGAACCCGAAAAAGGCTCCATCATCATGCTGCTGGCCACCGACGCCGCGCTGGACGCCCGCCAGTTGCGCCGACTGGCACTGCGCGCAGGTGCGGGACTGGCACGCACCGGTTCGGTGTTCGGCCATGGCAGTGGCGATATCGCGCTGGCGTTCTCGACGGCCTACACCGTGCCGCAGGATGTGCAGCGGCCCATGCCGCGCCCTGCCCTGCTGCACGACGCCCTGCTGGACGACCTGTTTCAGGCGGCAGCGGACAGCACCGAACAGGCCATCCTGCACGCGCTGTGGCATGCCGAGACGGTGGTGGGGCGGGACGGACACTGCCGCCATGGCATCCGGGCGCTGATGCCCGGGTGGCAGGTCGCACCAGGCGCTGCTGCCGCGCCCGGCACACCGGGTCGCTGACAGGCGGCGGCGGCTGACGGCACCCGCGGCAGGCACGTGGTGCCGGCCAGTGCAGCGTCAGGTCAAAACAATCCCGGTACGAAACGGGCCGTCCCCGCCCGGTAGGCGCCGTACCCGGGATGCTGGCGCACCATCCAGCGCTCTTCCAGGACCGATTTCCCGAACAGGACTGCGGCGAGCAGCCCGAGCGCCAGCCAGCCGATCAGGCCGTTCCCTGCCACTGCACAGGCCATGCCGCCCAGGAGCACGGCGGTGTACATCGGATGCCGGATCCAGCGATACGGCCCGGCCAGGATCAGACGGCCTTGCGGATGCGGTGTCGGACGGATGTTGAAGTTGCCCGGTGGGTTCGCACGCAAAGCCCAGACACCCAGGGCTACGGAGGCAGCCGCGAGCATCCACGCCGCCATCGGCAGGCGGCCCGACTGCAGCGCATGCCAGGCCAGCCCCAGGAGCAGGCCGAACTGCAGTGCAACCAGAGCGCGTCCGAGCCACTCACCCGGCGGCTGCACCGGTTCCGGCATGCCCCCTTCGGGCGTTCGTTCCGGGCTCGTCATGGCACCAGCGGCACGCAGGCCTCCCAGGCCACCACCGGGCTGGACAGGTTGTGCAGCGCCAGTTCGCCGGCGCTGCGCAGCGCAAACCGGCCCTGCAGGCGGCGCGCGGTTTCTGCCGACAGCAGAATCTGCCCACCA
>JBIKTP010000028.1:0-10457 GCA_044348035.1 Burkholderiaceae bacterium | reverse complement strand
ACGCCGACATGCGTGAAACCGCGCGGCCCGCCAGAGCTGAACACCCAGGCCATGCGCACCGGCTTGCGCAGCGGCGCTTCGCGCGGGGCATCGGCGCCGAGATGGTCCCGGTCCGGGTTCACGGTGCAGGCCGCCAGCAGGCCAGCCGATGCCAGCAGCACGCCGCGCCGTGTCATCCCGATGGGTAACGAAGGGCCTGTCATGGGGCAACGGTTCAGCGGCCGGCAGCAGACACGGGAGCGGCATGGGCCGCCATGTCGACGGCCTCATCGGCGAAAGCGTCTGGTGCGGGGCGCCGGGCACGGGCACCAAGGGCAACAGTCGATGCCCCGGGCAGGCCGACCGCAGCAAGCTCTGTCGCGCAAGGTGCCGGCCACCCCAGGAGCTGACTCGCCTCCAAGCAGCGCTGACGCAGGTCGACCACATCGCGCCCGCCGAGGTGCACGATACCGTAGCGGTAACTGCCAAGCCATTTGAAATCGCGCGCCATCGAGCCAGCGGGTTTGGGGAAACAGAACAGCAGGCCATCCGGAAACTGCCGTGCAAACGCCTCCCGCGCCGGCGTGTCAGGCTGGGTGGCCGGCTGCGCCGCATCGAACACCCGGTACACGAAACTGGCCGCGGCGCCGGCCGTGGGCGCACTGCGCGGCACGGTGGCCGGATCGCGGCCATAGGCCAGCGCCAGCGAGAGCGCATGCAGGTCGATGCCCTGCACCCGCAGGTACAGGTCGGAGAACTGGGCTGCCATGCGCGGGTTGACCTCGATCACGGTCAGCCGGTCCGAGGCGGCGTCGTAGAAGAACTCCAGGTTGAACAGGCCATGGGTGAAGCCCACGGCATCCAGAAACCGGCGCGCCACATCCAGCGCACGCGCCTGCACCGCTGCGGGCAGGCGGCTGGGCATCTCGAACCGCATGAAGGCCTGGGTGCCGGGGTACATCACGGCGTCTGCCACGCCCAGCGCATGCACCCGGCCGTCGAACACATACCCGTCCAGGTTGAACTGCTCGGCCTGCACCGGCGCTTCCAGCAGCATGCGGTGCGCGCTCGGCACCGGCTGGCCGCCTTCGCCGCGCAAGCGTTCGCGCGCCAGCCGTTCGAACGGCTCGACCAGGCGGCGGATCACCCACAGCTCCCAGGCGCCGAAGCGGGTATGGCGGTGCAGGTCGGCACGGTCTGCGACCTCGCGCGCGAGCACGGAAAACGCCGCCTTGACCGGTTTCACGAACAGCGGGTAGTGCAGCCCCGCCGGGATCGGCGCGCCGTATTCGGCATCGAGCAGCTGGAACGGAAGATTGGCCTCGGGCGCAACCCGCTGCAGCACCTGGCGGGCAAAAAACTTGTGCTGGCAGGCCAGCACCGCCGCCACCGGCGTGCCGGGCCAGCCCATGCGTTCGGCCAGCAGCGCGGCCGCCAAGGCGCCAAACTGCTCGTGGTTGGACGTGACCGCCTGCCAGCCCCGCGTGCGCGCCTGGCGCGCCAGCCGGGCCACAAAACGCTGCATGTCGAACCACACCAGGCGGGCGTTGCTGGGAAAGGAGAACAGGTCGAACCCGGCCTCGTCGAAACCCATGCCCAGGGCTGCGCCGGCCCGGGCATGGCCGATCTGGTCCCAGTCGTAGTTGAAAAGCAGCAGCGTGCGGTTGGCGTGGGGCATGCGTTGACGGGGTGCGGCGGCGGTCCGGTGCACGCAAACAGTGCACCGCCCCCCATTGTCACCGGGGTGGAATCGGTCTGTGTCGCACCCGCGCCCAGATTCTTGCGGGGGCCACCCTTCGCGTTGCAGCAGACACACATGGCGCGGTGCAACATGGCAGAAAATTCTGCGCGCGGTTTCGGAACTTCCGCCGGAACTCCCGGCTCGGACCCCCGGGGCAACCCCATGCGCTGCCTGCCCATTTCCGGCGCGCTAAGCTGTCCATCCGTTTTGCAAGGAGGTACTTCCCATGTTTCGTCGTCACCTTGTCGCCGCTGCCGGCGCTGTCCTGGCGGGGCTGGCCATGGCCTCTGCATCCTGGGCAGCCCCCTCCGTGGGCCAGGCCGCGCCCGACTTCACCCTCACCGACACCAGCGGCAAGCCGGTGCGCCTGAGCGACTTCAAGGGCAAGCACGTGGTGCTGGAATGGGTCAACCCGGGCTGCCCGTATGTGCGCAAGCACTACAGCAGCGCGAACATGCAGGGCACGCAGAAGGAGGCCACCGGCAAGGGCGTGGTGTGGCTGGCGATCAACTCCACCGAGACCCAGCATCACGACTACCTGGCACCCGACAAGCTGGCAGGCTGGATGACCCAGCAGAAGGCCGCTCCCACCCGGACCCTGATGGATGCCGAGGGCAAGGTCGGCCAGGCCTACGGTGCCCGCACCACGCCACACATGTACATCGTCAACCCGCAGGGCCAGCTGATCTATGCCGGTGGCATCGACAGCATCCCGTCCTCCAGTGCGGACGATGTCAAGAAGGCGGTCAACTACGTGAAACAGGGCATCAGCCAGGCGCTGGCCGGGCAGCCGCTGACCAACCCGACGACGCGGCCGTACGGGTGTTCGATCAAGTACAAGTCGGGGGCGTGAGGGTCTGAACGCCACCCTGGCGTCCAAGCCACCCTGGCCGGGCAGGTCGCCAGGCCCACGCATGCGTTCCATCGCTTGAGAGGACATCATGCCCCCCGGCGCATGGCGCAGGGGACGGTGGGTGGCAGGCAGGCGCCGCATGCAGAGGTATTGATGCCCCCGACGGCCCCATGGGATCGGATTGCAAAGAGATACGCCCTGGTGCATGTTCGTCGCAGTAGGGCAACGAAGTCGTAGTCACCGGTGACCCGACGACCCATCTGGGCGCGTCTGGCTGGCGTGCGGCCACTGCGACATCTATCTGCCCCGCATCCACGGATTCAGAACCGGGACCTTCGCGCGTTCAAAATCCGACACGTCGCGTGTGACGACCGTCAGCCCGTACTGGGCTGCTGAAGCGGCAATAATGAGATCCGGCTGACAGAAAGTATGGCCATCTTTGCGCCCGTCCTCGACCATCAGACGCCACTTCAGCATGACATCCTCGGACACCTGCAAGACGCGCTGCCCGAACAGTGGACGGACCTTGCTGGAAAGCCATTCAACAAGGTCGGCGCGCCGATGCGCGTCGGCGACCAGCTCAATGCCGAATCGAATCTCAGCCAAGGTCACCACACTGATGAACAGACCGTCCAGCGGCTGCGCGGCGACAAACGCGACAACGCGCTGATCTGGCTTGGGGCGGCGAAGCTCCGAGAGAACATTGGTGTCAAGGAGCCACCCCGTCACAGCGCGACGTCCCGCACCGGCATCGGCATGCGTGGCGCCTCGATGTCGATATCCCGGTGGGGGGAGGACTGGATGGCGTCCACAAGTGCACGCCCCGTTTTTTCGCCCATCAAACGCCGAAAGTCCTCGGACGCAATCACCACCACTTCATCTCGCCCGTGCACGGTGACGTGCTGCGGCCCTTCGCTGCGCACGCGGCGAACCAGCTCGCTGAACCGCGCTTTCGCGTCTTGCAGGACCCAGTGGCCGGGAAGGGCTGCTTTGTGTGGCCTAGCGGTCTTGCTCATGGTCTTCCGGTTTGGTCTTCCGGTTTCTAGTCGTTCTGACCAGAATAACAGATCGTCGTCATGTCCTCAAGCGGGCAATAGCGAGACGCCCAAGCCGCCCCCCATCAACGTATGCAGCGCAACCCGGCATTGTTTCCGGTCAATTTCACGTTCCTATGGGATCGGATTGCACTTACCTCCCTTGCACTCGTCGTACTACAACATCCGCTCCGCCAACGGCTCCTCATATATCGCCGTACGCAGCGCCCCGTGCTGTGTCACCACGCCGCGGTACATGCCCGCGCAGTTGAACGGCAGGCTGTAGTTGCCGTCCTTGTCCACCGCGATCACGCCGCCGCTGCCGTCGTTGGGCGGCAGCACGTCCATCACCACGCCCCGGGCGGCCTGCTCCAGGCTCTGGCCGGCCAGGCGCATGCGGGCCGAGATTTCCTGGGCGGCAGCGAAACGGATGAACACCTCGCCATGGCCGGTGCCCGACACGGCGCAGCTGGCGTTGTCGGCCCAGGTGCCTGCGCCGAATATCGGCGTATCGCCGACGCGGCCGGGTGCCTTCGCGGTCATGCCGCCGGTGGACGTGGCCGCCGCCAGATGGCCGTGCACATCGCGCGCCACGGCACCCACGGTGCCATGCTTGCGGGATTCGTCCTGGTCCTGCGTGCCCGTGCTGCGCATGGCCAGCGTGCTCTGCAAGGCATCCCAACGCGCCTGCGTGAAGAAATAGTCAGGGGCCTCCATCACCAGCCCTTGCGCGCGGCAGAAGTCCATGGCCGCGCTGCCGATCAGCAGCACATGGTCTGTCTTGTCCATCACCGCGCGCGCGGCCAGCACCGGGTTGCGCGGTCCGCAGAGGCCGGCCACTGCGCCGGCCGCATGGTCCTGCCCGTTCATGACGGCCGCAGTGACGGCATCCAACGCCCGGCTCACCGGCGGTGAGCGCGCGGCGCAGGCCAGCGTGGTAGGCCGCCTCACGCTCGGGGGTCAGGTCGGGCACTGCGCCTGCACGTACCGGGCGATGTCGGCATGGGTGGCCACCCACACATCCGCACGCTGGCGGATGTGGGCCAGCAGCTGCTCCAGGATCCAGATGCGCGAGCGGTAGCCGATCACGTGCGGGTGCATGGTCAGCAGGAACAGGCCGCCCTCGTCGTAGGCCCGTTCGAACTCGCGCAGGAAGATGTCGTACACATCGGCAGGCGGCGTGTAGGGGCGCAGCCCGGTGAAACGGTTCATGTTGAAGTAGACGGCGTCGTCGCGGATCCACTCCACCGGCAGCTCGACGATGCCGGTGGCCTCGCCGTTCTCCAGCAGCTCGTAGGCATCGTCGTCGGCCATCAGCGACGAGTCGTACAGCAGGCCGAGCTCGCGCTGGATGCGCAAGGTGGTCGGGCTGAAATCCCACGACGGGGTGCGCATGCCAACCGGGCGCACGCCGGTGATGCGCTCCAGAGTGTCGGCGGCACGGAACATCAGGTCGCGTTCGGTCGCGTAGGGCAGCAGGCTGTTGAGCTCGTGGATCCAGCCGTGGATGCCGATCTCGTGGCCCTGCGCCACCACCTGGCGCTGCTCGTCGGGGTACAGCAGCGCCGAGACCGCCGGCACGAAGAAGGTGGCCGGTGCCTGGTGCTGCGCCAGCGCGCGCAGGATGCGCGGCACACCCTGCCGGTTGCCGTACTGGCCCTGCGACAGGCGGCCGATGGATTTGCCGCCGTCGCGCAGTTCGTTGGTCTCGTGGTCGGAGTCGAAGGACAGGGCGACGGCACAGCGCGCGCCGTTCTTCCATTGCGCGGGTTTCATCGGCCGGCCGGCGCGTACCTGGTCGACGCGGCCGCGCCAGGTGGCCTCGTCCCAGGCCCAGGGGGGCTGGGGGTTCTCGTCGGGGGTGCCAGGATCGTTCATGGAGGGCTCCGGTTTCAGCGACTGGGTGGCGGCCACTCAGGAGCGTCCGCCGTGCACCGACAGTATCTACCCTGAGTCCAGCCGCCGACTTGGCAATCAGTGCAGCTGCAGCGTATTCCAGCCGCGCTCGGCCGCGATGGCAGCCAACCGTGCGTCGGCATGCACCGCCACCGGCGTATTCACCGCTTCCAGCAACGGCAGGTCGTTGATCGAATCGCTGTAGCCAGTGCTGTCGAATCCGGCCAGCGCCTCGCCCCGCGCCGTCAGCCACCCATGCAGCCGCCTGCCTTTGCCCGCCCGCATACTCACCACAACGGTAGTGGTGCCGGTGAACACGCCATCGACCCGCTCGCCACGGCCATTTGGCTCCGGGGGAAGTCCTATGCCACAGGCTGCTGCGCAGACGCCGCCGCCACCGCCTGGCGCCACTCGGCGCGCAACCAGCGCGCGCAGGCCACGTTGTTGCCGAAGGTGGAGTACTTGTGGCCGGCGCCGTAGTCCACGCCGACGATGTGCTCGCAGGACACATGGCCGAGAGGGCTGGCACGGTCTCCCGCGTGGTGCAGGAACAAGTCGCGGACGACGCGCTTCCAGGGATCCAGCCGCGACTCCTCCCACTCCGCAAGGTATTCGCCGGGTGCGGGCCGCTCGAACGGATACTGGATGCCACGGCCGAAGCTGCCATCCGGATGCCGGGCCCAGGTATTGACCGGATTGGCAGGCACAGCGGCCCGGGCATGCGCCAACAGCACGAAGTTGGAGTCGATCCATTTCTTCGTGACATTGCCCGGGCGCGCCGGATCCAGCTCCAGGCGTCCGGCCGCCATGTCGGCTTGCATGCCTTGCACCTGCTGCTCCTTCGGGTTGTCCATCTTGAACACCACGTGGCTGTGGTCCAGCGTCATGTGGAAGGGAAGGCCGCGCTGGCGAACCAGTGCCGCCACCTGTTCCACGCGGCCGAAATGCTCGGACCACATGTTCACGTGCACCTCGAAGCTGGGCCGCACATCGTTGCGCATGCCGATCTCATAGGCATGGACGAAAAAGTCGGCAACCTCCGCGTCGCTGACCAGATGGCCATCGGCGTGATAGGTCATGACCTGCACGTTGTGCACCTGGGAGCCCAGCAGGCGCGCCTTGTGGATGTTGCGCTCGAACAGCGTGGCGTCACGTCCCAGCGTGTAGAACCAGCCGCCGACCCGCACCGGCAGGTCGCAGTGCTCCGATGCCTTCAGCAGCGCGCGGAACTCATCGTCGGGCGGGCAGCGGTCCACGTAGTCGAACACGCCGGCATCCTTGACCATCCGCACCTTGGTTGCAATGTCGGGGATGTCGTTGTCGTGGTGCGTCGCACCACCGGCAGTGCAGCCAATCTTCAGGTCATCTGGACTTCTCACCGTAGCACCCTTCATGTGTGTTTCTGGCCGATTCGGTTGGTCAGGATATCCGAAAGGTTCGGCATTCCGGCCGTTGTGAAATGATGCCGGTTGTCGGGTGTCGTTCGGAAACCCTGCTGACGCCGCCCTCGCGCATCACGCGGCGGGCGCCACCGGCCGTGCGTAGGGATTGAGCGTGCCACGCTCTTTGGCACCCTCGTAGACGATGCGCAACTGGCGCTCCGTGGCGTCGGCATGACAGGCCACAGCCTGCGCATCGAGGCTCTGCCTTGGAGCCTGCTCATGGTCGAAGTGGCCGAACTTGTCCACGCCGCGGACCAGCAGGGCGCTGTCGCGGATGGGGGCGAGCTGGCGAAGGTGGGTGGGGATGTAACGAATCGCATATCCGATCCGCGGATGATCGGCCCGGTTGATCTCGGAGCCGTGAAACAGCAGCACATGGTGCAGCGACATCTGGCCCGGCATCAGCTCGACGTTGACGACCGTGGCGGGATCGACTTTCACGCTCAACTCCTGGCCGCGCGTCAGCATGTTGCCGGAGTCGAACCGGTCCTCGTGCGTCACCTGCGCATGGTGCGTTGCGCGCACCACCTGCACGCAGCCCGATCGGGGGGTGCTCGGCGTGAGGGCCACCCAGGCCGTCAGCACGTCGTGCGAAGAAAGGCCCCAATAGGTGGCGTCCTGGTGCCAGCTGACATAGGAGGAATCGCCGACCGGCTTGGCAAAGAATTGTCCGCCCCAGCAGAAAAGGTCCGGCCCGAGTAGGGACTCGACCGCATCCAGGATGCGCGGGTGCGTGACGAGTTCGTGCAACCAGGGATGCAACAGGTACGCCTTGCGTCCCTGTCGACCAGTCAGAATGGCTGCGTGCTCCAGGTAGCGTTTGTTCATCGCCGCCACCTCGTCGTCGCTCAGCGCCGGCAAGGGAAACAGGATTCCATCGCGCTGGTAGGCCTGGATCTGGTCGGCATTCAGCATTTGTTTCATGGGAGTTCTCCGAAGGTGTCAGGCGTGCACGTGCAGCGGCGCGAAGCGGTGGCCCGCACGCAGGCGTTCCGCATCCCAGGCGATGCCCAGTCCCGGTACATCAGGTGCGTAGGCATGGCCATCCACGATGCGCAGGCGGCTCGTCGTGAGATCGTCAAGCTGCGGGATGTATTCGACCCAGCGCGCATTCGGCACTGCTGCGCACAGACTCACATGAATCTCCATCAGGAAGTGCGGGCACACCGCGATGCCATGGTTCTCGGCCATGTGGGCAACCTTCAGCCACGGCGTGATGCCGCCAACGCGCGCCACATCCGGCTGCACGATCGAACACGCGCCCTGCGCAATGTATTCCGCGAACTGCGCGGGGTGGTACAGGGATTCACCCACCGCGATCGGCACGCCGGTGTGCGCACGCAGACTGGCATGGCCGCTGACCTGTTCGGCTGGCAACGGCTCCTCGAGCCAGGCCAGATCGAGTGTCTCGAATCGGCAGGCGCGCCTGATCGCCTCGGACAAGGTGAAGCACTGGTTGGCGTCGACCATGATCTCGAAGTCCGCGCCCACTGCCTCACGCACTGCGCACAGGCGCGCCATGTCATGCGCCACGTGGGGCTTGCCTACCTTGAGCTTCGCGCCGAGGAAGCCGTCGGCGCGGGCCTGTTGCGCCTGCCGTACGAGCTCATCCGTCTCCAGCTGCAACCAACCGCCTTCGGTGGTGTAGACCGGTACCCGCGCCTGGGCACCGCCGGCCAACTGCCACAGCGGCAGGCCGGCCACGCGGGCGTTGCGATCCCACACCGCCGTGTCGATGGCGCACAAGGCCAGGCTGGTAATGGCACCCACCGCCGTGGCGTGGGTATGGAAAAACAGGTCGCGCCAGATCGCCTCGTAATGCTGCGGGTTGCGCCCGATCAACCGCGGCGCCAGATGATCGCGCAACAACGCCACCACCGACGAGCCACCGGTCCCGATGGTGTAGGTGTAGCCGGTGCCTTCGCTGCCATCGTCACAGCGCAGTGTCACGAACACCGTCTCTTGCGTGACGAATGACTGGATGGCGTCGGTGCGCAGGACCTTCGGTGGGATGTCGACCTGTGCGATTTCAATGCGTTCAATCTGTGGCATGGTCGATCCAGTTGTCTTCAACTTTGAGTTGCCAGCGGTGTGCGTCGGGCGGTTGCACGGTGCGCCACCACTGCCCCAGCAGCGCCTTCTCGGCCCGTTTCGCCGTCAGCAGGCGTGCGATCTGGTCCGGATCCCAGTTCCGACGGAC
The DNA here is from genome assembly GCA_044348035.1 of Burkholderiaceae bacterium. Lineage (GTDB taxonomy): Bacteria > Pseudomonadota > Gammaproteobacteria > Burkholderiales > Burkholderiaceae_C > CAISIP01. The sequence continues at coordinate 1,312 of JBIKTP010000028.1, read as the reverse complement.
CAGGGCTTCCAGCTGCCGGCACAGCGCGGCGTGTGCCGGATCGTTCGCGAGGTCGCGCGTCTCGTGCGGATCACTGGCCAGATCGAACAGCTGGGGAAGGTAACCGTGGTAATAGATGTACTTCCACGGGCCCATGCGCACCATGCGCTGCACCACGGCGTTGCCTTCGTCCCAGCGCGCGCTGCCGTCGGTGCAGTACTCGCTGTAGCTGAGGTCCAGCCAGGGAGCGCGCGGGTCGCGCGCGAGCCCGAGGAAACTGCTGCCATCGGCACCCGGAAGGCTGGGCGCGCCGACCGCCTCCAGCAGCGTGGGGCCGACATCGAGCAGGTTCACCACCTGGGCGCGGCGCTCGCCCGCCGGCAGCATGCGCGGCCACGCCATGATCAACGGAACCTTTGCTGACTCGTCGAAAAATGTCTGCTTCCACCACAACCCGCGCTCGCCCAGCTGGTCGCCATGGTCGGAGCTATAGATGACCAGCGTGTTGTCGGCCAGGCCGAGATCTTCGAGGGTCTCGAGTACACGGCCGATCAGCCCGTCCAGGCGGGTGGTGAGGCCATAGTACGCGGTCCGGGCCCGCAGTATCTCGGCTTCGGTCACATCGGTGATGCCCGTGATCGTGCGCCAATGCCGCAGGTAGGCGTGATCCCCGTCGGCATCGGGCGCCGGGATGGTGGGAAGACCCACCTTGCCCTCGTAGGGCGCATAGTCTTCCGTACGCGCCACATAGGGCTGGTGCGGCAACATGAAGCCCACGCCAAGCGCAAAGGGCCGGGCCGGGTTCTGCTGCGAAGCTGCGCTCCGCGCCCGCCGCCGCAGCCAGTTGCACGCAGCCTCGGCCACATCCACGTCATGGACTTCGTAGGACGACAAGCCCGCGCCAGAACGTACCAGGCTGGTTCGGAAAGGGTCGTTGGTGCGGTTGAGCACACCCATGTCATGGGTCGTCGCGCCGACCCAGTTGCTGCTGTGGTCACCCACCTCGCGCTCGGCATAGCCGTGGAGCTGGTCGGGTCCGATCGAATGCAAGCGGCCGATCAATGCGGGCTGGTAGCCTGCCGCACCCAGACCATGCAGGTAGGTCGGAATGTCGCTGGGCAACATGTCGGCGTTGGTCCAGCAGGACTGGGTTGACGGCCAGCGCGCGGTCAGCAAGGACATGCGCGAGGGCGTGCAGATCGGTGAGGGGCAGTAGGCGTTGTCGAAGATGACACCGCGCGCGGCCAGGCGGTCCAGGTGCGGTGTGCGAACGATCGGATCTCCATAACAGCCGGCAAGCTTTTGCGCGTGCTGGTCCGACATCAGGAACAGG
>JBIKTP010000457.1:0-3455 GCA_044348035.1 Burkholderiaceae bacterium | reverse complement strand
CAACTACATCGGCGAGAGCAAGAGCGACTGGGGCGGCGCCATGGCGGCGTCCATCGTCAGCTCGCTGCCGGTGGTGATCGGTTTCGCGTTCCTGCAGCGCTTCTTCATCCAGGGCCTTACTGCAGGCGCCGTCAAGTCATGAGACTCCACCACAAGGTCTGCATCATCACCGGCGCTGGCCGGGGCATCGGCGAATCGATCGCCAGCCATTTTGCCGCCCAGGGCGCGCATGTCGTGGCCCTCGAGCGCGACGCCGACGCGGTCCAGGCACTGCGCGAGACGTTGCCAGACGCCTGGGTCGAGGCACTCGACGTGACCGACCGCGCCGGCATGCGCGACCTGGTGGCCCGGGTGGTGCAGCACCATGGCCGCGTCGACGTGCTGGTCAACAATGCCGTCGCCTACACCGAACGCCCCGCGCATGCCTGCACCGACGAGGAGTGGGAGGACACCATCGACTCGGCCCTGTCCTCGGTGTTCCGCGCCTGCCGCGCGGTGCTGGCGCCGATGATGCAGGCGCGCAGCGGCAGCATCGTCAACCTGGCCTCGGTGAACCAGATCGTGGCCAACCCCAACCTGGCGGCCTACACCGCGGCCAAGGGCGGCATCCATGCGCTGACCAAGCAGCTGGCCATCGAATACGGGCCCTACGGCATCCGCTGCAACGCGATCTCGCCGGGCCTGATCATGACCGCGCGCACCCTGGCCGGGCGCTCGCCCGCCGACCTGCGCCTGGACGCCGAGGCCTATCCGATCGGCCGGGTCGGCCGACCGGAAGACGTCGCCCATGCTGCCGTCTACCTGGCCAGCGACGAGGCTGGTTTCGTGACCGGTGTCGACCTGCCCATCGACGGCGGTTCCACCTCGCTGGCCGGCGGCGCGCTGGTGTCCCCCAAGATCCGCGGCTGGTGGGGCCGCAAACCGATTCAGCTCCCTGACTGACAAGCACAACACCATGACCACTGTCCGACAAGCCGCCATCACCGGGGTGTTCCCGGTCCTTCCCACCCCCTTCGACGCTGCGGGCGCACCTGATGCCACCGGCCTGGGAACACTGGTGCGTTACCTGCTGCGCAGCGGGGTCGACGGCATGACCTTTCCCGGTGTTGCCAGCGAGGTCGCCACGCTCAGCGAGTCCGAGCGCGCGGAGTTGACGGCGCTGGTCATCCGCGAGGTGGCCGGCCGTGTACCGGTGGTCGCGGGCGTCAGCAGCAACGACCCCGCGGTCACCCTGCGGCTGGCGCGCCTGGCGGCAGAGCAGGGCGCTGCGGCGCTGATGGTCGCAGCACCCGCAGCGCTGAAGACCGCCGCCGAACAGATCGCCCATTTCCAGGCCCTCGCAGCGGCAGTGCCGGGCACCGCGCTGATGCTGCAGAACGTGCCACCGCCCGCCGGCGCCGGGCTGGACCCAGCCGTGCTGCTGGAGATCCTGGCCGCCGTGCCGGAAATACGCTACATCAAGGAAGAGGCCCTGCCCAGCGGGCAGCGGCTCACCGAGGTGCTGGCCCACGCGCCGGCCTCGCTGCTGGGGGTGCTCGGGGGCGCGGGCGGGCGCTACATCACCGACGAACTGCGCCGCGGCGCCTGCGGCACGATGCCGGCGATCGAACTGGCCGAGGTGCATGTGCGCCTGTTCGCAGCCCACCGCGCGGGGGACGCCGCCGCAGTGCGCCAGCTGTTCACGCGCATGCTGCCGGTGCTCAACATCCAGGCCGTGTTCCGCTGGTCCCTGACCAAGCATGTGCTGCACAGCCGCGGGCTGATCCGCCACACCGGCCAGCGCACGGCAGGCCCCCTGCTCGACGCGATGGACCGGCAGGATGTCGACGCCTTCATGGCCGACATGGCCGACCTGCTGCTCACACCCGCCGATCTGGCCGCCCTGCACACCGGACCTGCGCATGGCACAGCTTGAGTTGCGCCAGGTCACCAAGACCTTCACCGACACCACGGTAATCCACGGGGTGGACCTGCAGGTGGCCGATGGCGAGTTCTGCGTGTTTGTCGGCCCGTCGGGCTGCGGCAAGTCGACGCTGCTGCGCATGATCGCCGGGCTGGAGGAATGCACCAGCGGGCAGGTGCTGTTCGACCAGGCGGATGTCACCGACGACCAACCGGCCAAGCGCGGCATCGCGATGGTGTTCCAGTCCTACGCCCTGTACCCGCACATGACGGTGGCGGCCAACATGGGCTTCGGCCTGAAGATCGCCAAGGTGCCACAGCGCGACATCGCCGCCAAGGTGGCCACTGCCGCCAAGACACTGCAGATCGAGCACCTGCTGGAGCGCCGCCCGAAGGACCTCTCCGGCGGCCAGCGCCAGCGCGTGGCGATCGGGCGGGCCATCGTGCGCGAGCCGCGCATGTTCCTGTTCGACGAACCCCTGTCCAACCTGGATGCCGCCCTGCGCGTCGAGATGCGGGTGGAACTGGCCAAGATCAAGTCGCAACTCAACACCACCGTCATCTATGTCACGCACGACCAGGTCGAGGCCATGACACTGGCCGACAAGATCGTGGTGCTGCGCGAAGGCCGGGTCGAGCAGGTCGGCCGGCCGCTGGACCTGTATGCCCGGCCGGCCAACCAGTTCGTGGCCGGCTTCATCGGCTCCCCGAAGATGAACTTCCTGCCGGTCAGTGTGGTCGCCGCAGGTCCGCAGGGCCTGCAGGTGGCGCTGGAAGACGGCACCACCCTGCAAGGCCATTGCGCCGAGGCGCTGGCCGCGGGGACACGCCTGAGTTTCGGCGTGCGGCCCGAACACCTGCAGGTGGTCGCAGCGGGCGCCGGCATGCTGCGGGCCGAGGTGCTGGTGGCCGAACGCCTGGGCGGCGAAACCTATTTCCATGTCCGGGTCGCCGGCAAGAGCATGATTGCGCGGGTGACCGGGGATTCGGGCGTGTCCGTCGGCGAGACAGTCGGCCTGTCCTTCACCCCGGCCCAGGCCCATTTCTTTGTCCCCGACGGGCGGCGCGTGTCCTGATCCGGCCCGGCCCGATCCCCTGCAAGCCAGCGAGAACACCATGTCCAGTTGTCCCCTGATCCGCAGCGTCGAGTCCTTCATCATCTCGATCCCGCGCGACACCCCCTACCTCGGCCCGCTCGGTCCCGGTGAATCGATCAACCCGCGCGGTTACCTGATACGCCAGGGCAACCGGGCGATCTATCCCAGCACCGACATGTCGGTGCTGATCAAGATCATGGCCGACGATGGCACGGTGGGGTGGGGCGAAACCTACGGCATCGTCGCGCCCGACGCCGTCACCAGCATCATCGACGACGTGCTGGGGCCGGTGATGGTCGGGCGCGACCCGCGCGATGCGGTGGTCATCCAGGAAGACCTGTACGACCTGATGCGGGTGCGCGGCTTCTTCGGCGGGTATTACGTCGACGCGATCGCGGGCGTGGACATCGCGGTGTGGGACCTGTTCGGCAAACTGGTCGGCCAACCGGTAGTCAA
>JBIKTP010000456.1:0-3469 GCA_044348035.1 Burkholderiaceae bacterium | reverse complement strand
GACGGCCGGTACCAGGGCCAACGTCGCGTACACCATGATGTTGTGGCTGAGCAGGCCGTCGCCGATGATCGATCCCAGCACCGGGATGCCCTTGAACCAGCCGGCCGCCTCGGGCAGTACCGCCTGCAGGCGCACCTCGCTGGTGACGGGCGGCGTCTGCCCGCCCTGCGCGAACCAGGCGATGCCCAGCACCGCCGTCATGCCCACCGCGATGATGTTGACCGCCACCCCCGAAACGACCTGGTCCCCCCGGTGGCTGACACAGGCCACGCCGTGCAGCCAAGACAGGATCACCGTGGTGCCCAGCGCCATCGCCAGGGCGATGGCCGTCGAGCCGAAGGCCACGCCGGCCGCGCCCGCCGCGAAGGCGGCGAACAGCATCTTGCCCTCCAGCCCGATGTCGATGACGCCGGCACGCTCCGACAGCAGCCCCGCCAGCGCGCACAGGATCAGCGGCGTGGAGACCCGCAGCGTGGAGGCCAGCAGGGTACCGATCAGGGTCTCATCCACGGGCATCCTCCTTCGGTGCGCGGCGCAGGGCGCCGATGGCGGAGGTGATCCAGGGCGCCAGCACATAGGCCATCGCGCCAGAGAACAGCACGATGAAGCCCTGCAGCATGACGACCATGTCGCGGCTGAAGCCCTTGACCTCGAAACTCACTTCCGCGCCACCCTGGAACAGCGCCCCGAACAGCAGGCTGGCCAGCACGATGCCGAAGGGGTGGTTGCGGCCCATCAGGGCGACCGCGATGCCGGTGAAGCCGGCGCCGCTGACATATTCGAGCATCAGCCGGCCGGTGACACCGGCAATCTCGTTCATGCCCACCATGCCGGCCAGCGCACCGGACACACCCATCGCCACCATGACCTGGTGTTTGGGGTTGATGCCGGCATAGGCCGCCGCGCCGGCGCTGGAGCCGGTGGCCCGCAGCTCGTACCCGGCACGGGTGCGCCATAGCAGCAGGTACACCCCGACACAGGCCGCGAGCGCGAGGAACAGGCTGGTGTTGAGCGGCGAGCGCGCCCACTCGACGCCGAACAGCGCCATGAAGTCGGTCATGCTGGGCAGCTTGGCCGAGGGCGCGAAAGCAGCAGTCTCGACAGCCATGCTGCCCGGCACCTTGAAATGGTTCACCAGCAGGTAGACCAGCAGGCTGCTGGCCAGGAAATTGAACATGATCGTGGTGATCACGATATGGCTGCCACGATAGGCCTGCAGGTAGGCCGGGATGGCCGCCCACACCATGCCGAACAATGCCCCCACCACCAGCATGATGGGCAGCATCACCCAGGCCGGCAGCATGCTGGAGAGCCACAACGCGGCCAGCCCGGTGCCCAGGCCGCCGAGGATCGCCTGGCCCTCGCCGCCGATGTTGAACAGGCCGCCGTGGAAGGCCACCGACACGGCCAGCCCGGTGAAGATGAAGGTGGTGGTGTAGTAGAGCGTGTAGCTCAGGCCCCGCTGCGAGCCGAAGGCGCCGTCGATCAGCACCCGGATCACCTCCATCGGGTTCTGCCCGACCAGCGCCACCATCGCGCCGGCCGCCAGCAGGGCCACCGCCAGGTTGACCGCCGGCAACACGAAAAGATCTGCCCAGCGCGGCAGGGCCTGTCCGGCGGCGCTCATGGCAAGGCCCCCACGCTTGTCACTGCGTGTACTGCGCTGCCCCCCCAGGGGGCCCTCGCGCCTTGGGACGGCCCGGCGGCGCTCATGGCAAGGCCCCCACGCTTGTCACTGCGTGTACTGCGCCGCCCCCCCAGGGGGCCCTCGCGCCTTGGGACGGCCCGGCGGCGCTCATGCGTGCCCCCCGATCATCAGCATCCCGAGCCGGGCTTCGGTGCATTCATGGATCGGCAACTCGCCGGCGATGCGGCCCTGGTTCATCACGATGACGCGGTCGGCCAGCGCGAGTATCTCGTCGAGCTCGCTGGACACCACCAGAACGGCGCAGCCTGCGTCGCGCATGGCGCGCAGCTGCGAATAGATGAACTCGATGGCGCCGATGTCGACGCCGCGGGTGGGCTGCCCCACCAGCAGCACACTGGGCGCCTGGCCGAGCTCGCGTGCCAGCACCAGCTTTTGCTGGTTGCCCCCGGAGAAGCTGGCGCTCATCAGGTGCTCATTGCGGGGCCGCACATCGAAGCGCTCCATCATCTCGACGGTGGCGCCCTGCATGTGCGGGTGGTCCATCCAGCCCTGGCGGCAATACAGCGGCAGCCACTCGTAGCCGAGCACCGCGGACTCCCAGGCCTCGAAACTCATGACCATCGCGCGATCATGGCGGTCTTCGGGCACATGGGCCAGGCCCAGCGTGCGCGCCTTGCGCGGGTCCATCCAGGCGCCGGCGCGAAACGCGGTGGCGCCGACTTCCAGCGTACCGGCACCGGGGGCCAGCAGGCCGGACAGGACCTCGAGCAGTTCGCTCTGGCCGTTGCCCGACACGCCGGCCACGCCGACGATCTCGCCGGCCCGCAGCGTGATGCCGACATCCTGCAGCCGCACCACCTTCAGCGCGTCACGCACCACGATGCCGCTGGCCTGCAGCAGCACGGCGCCCGGCGCCTTGCCGGTATCGCCCTGGCGCCCCATCTGCACCTTGCGCCCGACCATGGCCTCGGCCAGCGACGCGATCGAGGTGTCGGCGATCGCCACGTCCTGCACCACCCGGCCGCCGCGCATGACGGTGACGAAGTCGCACAGGCGCATGACCTCCTTGAGCTTGTGCGTGATCAGCAGGATGGTGGTGCCCTGGCGGCGCAGCAGGTCGAGCACGCCGAACAGCTGCTCGGTCTCCTGGGGCGTCAGCACGGCGGTGGGCTCGTCCAGGATCAGGATGCGTGCGCCGCGGTAGAGGGTCTTGAGGATCTCCAGGCGCTGGCGGTCGCCCACCGCCAGGTCGGCCACCAGCGCATCGAGATCCACCTTCAGCCCGGTGGACTCCATCAGTGCGGCCAGCTTGCCGCGCACCTGCGCCTCGGCCTTGTGCAGCAGCACGTGCGGCTCGGCGCCCAGCATGACGTTCTCCAGTGCGGTCAGCGTGTCCACCAGCATGAAGTGCTGGTGCACCATGCCGATGCCCAGTGCGATCGCCTCATGCGAATTGCGGATCATGGCCGCCCGGCCATCGACCCGGATGCTGCCGCTGTCGCTGCTGTAGAAACCGTACAGCACCGACATCAGCGTGCTCTTGCCCGCCCCGTTCTCGCCCACGATCCCGTGCACCGTGCCCGCGCGCACCGTCAGGTGCACATCCGCATTGGCCAGCACCGCGCCAAAGCGCTTGTGGATGCCGATCATCTCGACCGCAGGCGCGCGGGACGGTTCGGTCACGGTTGTTTCAAGAAGTCGAGGATGCTTGAAGTGGCGAAGATTCCGTAGCGAGCGGGTCGAGGTGGCGCCGAGGAGCGCAGCCGTACAGGCGTACGGCGAGCACCACAGGCGCCAGATCGGCCCGCGCAGTAGGAATAT
>JBIKTP010000455.1:0-3472 GCA_044348035.1 Burkholderiaceae bacterium | reverse complement strand
GTTCTCGAAGGCGGTCCCCGGCGTGACCTTGTGCGCCACCTGGTCGCGCAGCATCTCGCCCATGCTGGGCATGCAGCTGCGCGGCTGGTGGTGGGCCGGCTCCCACAGCTCCGAGCGCATCAGCGCCTTGGCGCAATGCAGGTAACAGGCCTGCACCGAGACGCGGATCACCAGGGCAGGCACGCGGCGCGCGTCTTCACACAGGGCGCGGTCCGCCGCGTCGACCGACAGCACCGCGGTGCCATTCACGCGCAATGTCTCGTCCACACCCGGTACCAGGAACAGCAGCCCGACCTGCGGCGTGTGCAGGATGTTCTGCAAGGTGTCCAGCCGGTTGTTGCCCGGGGAGTCGGGAATCAGCAACGTGTTCGCTTCGATCACCTTCACGAAGCCAGGTGCCCCCCCACGCGGCGAGGCATCCATGCCGTCGACACCGCCGCTGGCCACCACCACGAAGGGCGAGAGCGCGACAAACCGGGTGGCATGCACGTCCAGCGCCGCGAGTTGCTTGGCGACAGACCGTTCGCGTGCCGGGGCGTAGCGTGCGCGCAGGGCGTCGATGGTGGAAAGAATGCTGTCTGACACGTGGGCTCCTGATGGCCCGATGGTGCCAGGCCCTGCCCCGCAGTGTGCCTCAGCCCGGCCCCCGGGGGGTCAGCAGCGTACGGTGAACCTGCCGAATGTTCGCGCGCGCACAGACACGTGGTGGTGTCCGGCCCAGCATGTCCCGTTTCCACCACGCCCACGAAAGGCCGACACCATGACGATCAGCACACCCACCCGCCGCCGCTTCATTGCCATCACGCCCATTGCGGGCGTTGCGCTGCTGGCGGCATGCTCGCCCAAGGCCGAAGCCCCGGCGCCAGCGGCCAGCCCGGCTCCGGCACCGCCGGCCCCGGTGGCTTTACCTGCTGCACCTGCACCGGCACCAGCCGCCGCCAGCCTGCCGATGGTCGACGAAAAAGACGCCCAGGCCATGGCCCTGGGTTACGTGGCAGATGCCGCCCGCGTCGACAAGACCAAGCACAAGAATTTCGTGGACGGCAGCCAGTGCGCCGGCTGCACTTTGTACCAGGGCGCGGCCGGGAGCGAATCCGGCCCGTGCGCGCTGTTCGCCGGCAAGGCGGTGCCCGCCAAGGGCTGGTGCGCGTCCTGGGCCAAGAAGGCCTGAACAAAAAGGCGAAGATGCGGCTGCTCACGGCCGCGCCTGGCCGCGCCGCCACCCCACCAGGATCAGGCCGGCCAGCAATGCAGCCAGGTCTGTGGCTCGGGATCAGGCGCGCTGGCGCTGCGCAGCGGGCAAGGCAATCGAACGCCCGGCGTAGCCCGGCCGCGGCAGGCCTGCATGGGCTGCCGCCATGGCCTGCACGCGCGGCAGCACGGTCGGCGCAAACGGTGCGGCGCGCGGACCGGACATCTCCACATTGAGCTGCATCTGTTCGTTGACCGACAGGAGCGTGTCCGTGCCAGCGACGAACAGCTTGTGAAAAACATGCAGGCGCTTGGTGTCGGCACCGAGCACCTGGGTGTGCACCTCGACCGCCGTGCCCTGCTTCACTTCCAGCAGGTAGTTGATGTGCGACTCCAGCGTGAACATCGAATGGCCGGTGGCAGCGCGGCCGGCTTCGTCCAGGCCGATCATGTCCATCATCGCGTCGGTGGCCATGCTGAACACCAGCAGGTAGTAGGCGTCGCGCAGATGGCCGTTGTAGTCGGTCCATTCGGGCAGCACCGTGCCACGCCATGGCGTAAGCAGCGCGCCGCCGCCAACCGGCTCACTCATCCAGCGCAATCCCGTGCTTGAGCTTGGTGGCACGCACCGCCGCCTGCACCGCCATCAGGCAGTCGTCGCGGTAGCGCTCCAGGTCGGCGATGCTGTGCTGGCCCAGCTGCACCGCGGTGCCGTCGACCACGCTGTCGATCAGCGCGTCGGTCAGCTCCGGTGCCTCGAGTTTTGTCCAGGGCAGCTTGAGCGCCGGGCCGAACTGGGCCATGAAGTGGCGCATGCCGGCATCGCCACCCGCCAGCGTGTAGATCAGGAAGCTGCCCATGAAGGACCAGCGGATGCCGGCACCGTACCGGATGGCGTCATCGATCTCGCCGGTGGTGGCAATGCCGTCGTTGACCAGGTGCAGCGACTCGCGCCACATGGCTTCGAGCAGGCGGTCGGCGATGAAACCGGGAATCTCCTTGCGCACATGCAGCGGCTTCATGCCCAGCGAACGGTAGAAACCCATCGCCGCCTGGACAGCCTGCGGCGCGGTCCTGGCGCCGCCCACCACCTCCACCAGCGGCAGCAGGTAGACCGGGTTGAAGGGGTGGCCGACCACGCAGCGCTCGGGCTGCGTGGCATGGGCATAGAACTCGCTCGGCAGCAGGCCCGAGGTGGACGAACCGATCAGCACGTCCGGCCGCGCGGCGGCGCTGACGCGGGTGTGCAGGTCGATCTTGAGGCTCAGGGTCTCCGGGGCGCTTTCCTGGATGAAGTCGGCATCGGCCACGCACTCCTCGATGCTGGAGACGACGCGCAGGCGCTCCTGCGAGGCGCCGGCCTTCAGGCCGTTGGCCTCCAGCGCGCCCCAGCACTTGGCGATGCGCGCGCGCAGGGCCGCTTCGGCGCCGGGGGCGGGGTCCCAGGCGACGACATCCAGCCCGTTGGCCAGCGCGCGCGCGACCCAGCCGCTGCCGATGACGCCGCTGCCCAGAGCGGCGAAGGTCTTGATGTCGGTGACAAATGCCATGGGTGAATTCCTCGTGGATGGAGCGGTGCTCAGGCGCGCGGCCTCAGGTTCATCCTGGCGCGGCCCTCGGCCGGCGTCATCGCTCGCGCGCCCATGCATTCGATGAGCTTGACCACCCGCTCGACCAGCGAACCGTTGCTGGCCGGCACGCCCTTGTCGAGCCAGAGGTTGTCCTCCAGGCCGACACGCACATTGCCGCCCAGCAGGATGGCCTGCGCGGCCATCGGCATCTGCATGCGACCGATGCCGAAGCCGGCCCATGTCACCCCTGCGGGCAGGTTGTCGACCATGGCCTTCATGGTGGTGGTGTCGGCCGGTGCGCCCCAGGGGATGCCCAGGCACAGCTGGAAGATCGGGTCATTCAGCAGGCCCTCCTTGATCATCTGGTTGGAGAACCACAGGTGGCCGGTGTCGAAGATTTCGAGTTCGGCCTTGACACCGAGCTCGGTGATGCGCCTTGCCCCAACCCGCAATGCAGCCGGCGTGGACACGTAGATCAGGTCCCCGTCGCCGAAATTCAGGGTGCCGCAGTCCAGCGTGCAGATGTCGGGCAGCAGTTCTTCCACGTGCACCAGGCGGGTCAGCGGGCCGACCAGGTCGGTCGCAGGGCCGAAGGCCGTCGGGTTCTCGCCGGGGCCGATGTCCAGATCGCCGCCCATGCCGGCGGTGAGGTTGACAATCACGTCCACGCCGCTGGCCTTGATGCGCTCCATCACTTCACGGTAGAGCAC
>JBIKTP010000454.1:0-3473 GCA_044348035.1 Burkholderiaceae bacterium | reverse complement strand
GCCGACCCGGCGCGCCCGGCTGCAGGCGCTGGTATCGAAGCTCGAGGCAGCGTCGGGGGTGGAATGGTCCACGCGCGACCACACCGAGGTGATGGCCGAGGGGGTGGCCGCCCGGCGCGAGCTGATCCGCGAATTCCTGCAGCCGGCGCTGGACCGGCGCATCGCGCTGGCGGCCCGCGTCAAGGCCGGCGAATTGAAGGACTCCGACCTTCCCATGGACCTGCTGGGCCTGCTGGCGCTGCATGGCGAGGATGGCCAGGGCGGCGAGGACGCGCAGATCTGGCGCGAGTGCGCGCTGTTCCTGGTGGCAGGCACACAGACCACCTCGCATGCCCTGCCGCATATCGTCTGGCATCTGGACCCGTGGTGGGCGGCCCATCCCGAACACCGCGCGCGCGCGGCCGACATCGAATTCCTGCGCGGGGCGGCCAACGAATCGCTGCGCCTGCACCAGCCGGTGCCAGCCCTGCTGCGGATTGCGGCGCGCGACACCGTGCTCGAATGCAACGGGCGGGCGTTCCGGCAGGGTGAACGCATCGCCCTGTTCTTCTCGGCGGCCAACCGCGACGCCAGCCTGTACGGCGACGACGTCGACCAGTTCAACCCGCTGCGGCCGTTCAGCCGCAAACCACCACCCTGGGGCCTGACCTTCGGCTCCGGCGCGCACACCTGCATCGGGCGGGCGCTGGTGACCGGCCTGTCGCACCGCTTTGATGATGCCGACCCCACCCACGGCACCATCGTGGGCGTGCTGCAGGCGCTCTACCAGGCGGGCGCCGCACTCGACCCCGAACAGACGCCGAGACGCAATACCGACAGCTACCACGACGCCTTCGCCAGCATGCCCATCGTGCTGCACCAACTGTGACCCACCGGAGACACCCACCATGACCATGAGCAAGCTGATCATCGAGGCGCGCATCAACGAATACATGATGCGCGACGAGGGCAATGTGAACGTGCCCTACACCCCGGACGAGATTACCTCCGACGCGGTGGCCTGCCGGGCTGCAGGTGCAGCCATCGTGCATTTCCATGCGCGCAAGCCAGACGGCACGCCCGAGCACAGCTCGGAGGTGTATGCCCGCACGATCCGGGACATCCGCACCAGCTCCGACATCCTGGTGCATCCCACACTGGGCTACAACACGATGGATGACCACAGTGGGCCCGCCCGCCTGAAGCACATCCTGGAGCTGGCCAAGGATCCGTCGGCCTCGCCGCACTTCGTGCCGCTGGACATGGGTTCCGTCAACGTGGACCGCTACGACCCGAAGGCGCGCAGGTTCCTGACCACCGACCACGTCTATGCCAACCCGACCGGCGACCTGATGTACTTTGCCAAGGAAGTGCGCGCAGCGGGCCTGAAGCCCTACCTGACCTGCTTCAACGTCGGCTTCCTGCGCTACGCCAACGCCTTTGCCGACATGGGCCTGCTCGACGAACCGCTGTACATGTGCCTGGTGCTGACCGACAGCATATTCCTGGGCGGGCACCCCCCCTCGCTCAAGGGCCTGCAGTCGCATCTGGACCACCTGCCGCCCGGCAAGAGGGTGGAGTGGACCTCCATGACCTACGGCGGCAACCTGTTCCACCTGGTCGAGGCCATCATCACCCGGGGCGGCCACGTGTCGATCGGCCTGGGCGACCATCCCTACAACGAGTACGGCATGCCCACCAATGCAGAGCTGATCCGCCGCGTGGTGGACATCGCGAAGGCCTGCGGCCGCGAGGTCGCCACACCCGCCGAGGCCTGGAAGATCCTCAACCCGGCCTGAGGCCTGGCAGACGCGCCGCGCCCTGCGGCCGGCACACCAGCACGGGCAGGTTGGCTGCGGTGTGCAGCGGCCCCCACCGCGCACCGTCAGCGCTTGCGCAACACCATCTCGTCACGTCCCAGCGTGATGTCGAACTGCGACAGGAAGCTCTGCCCCAGCAGCGCGTGGTCGGCATCGCCGCCCACCAGCCCGACCCCGACCCGCACGCCGGACACGGCCACCGGCCCCACGGTGACCGGCACCCCCTGCACGACGCGGCCCGGCAACTCGCCGTTGGCGGTGCGAAAGGTGATCGGCACGCCGTCCGGCAGCCCGGCGCTGCGGGCGAAGGCCTCGCTCACCACCACCAGGCTGGCACCGGTATCGACCATGAAATTCACCGGCCGACCGTTGACTTCGCCTGCCACATGGAAATGCCCGTTGCGGGACTTCGGGATGACCAGGTCGCCGGAGGCCGTCACCACCAGCGGCGCGGGCCTCAGGTAGTGGTTCATCGCCAGGTACAGCAGCCCCATCACCACCAGCCAGAACAGCACGATGCCCAGCGGGCCCCACTTCAGGCCGGTCGGGATGCCGCCGGACCCGCCACGCTCATCCGCCATGCAGGATCCAGCGCGCGGCCTTTTCGGCCAGCATCAGCGTGGGGGCATTGGTGTTGCCGCTGGTGATCGTGGGCATCACGCCGGCGTCGGCCACGCGCAGGCCCCGGATGCCGCGCACCCGCAGCTGCGGGTCCACCACCGCCAGCGGATCGTCGGCCCGGCCCATGCGCGTGGTGCCCACCGGATGGAAGATCGTGCTCGCAATGTCTCCGGCCAGCCGTGCCAGCTCCTCGTCGCTCTGGTACTGCGCGCCAGGCTTGAACTCGCGCGGCTGGAAAGGCGCCAGCGCCGGCTGGGCCATGATGTTGCGGGTGACCCGCAGGGAATCGGCGGCCACCTGCCGGTCTTGCGGTGTGCTCAGGTAATTGGGGGAGATGGCCGGCGCCTGCGCGAAGTCGGGCGTACGGATCTGCACCTGCCCGCGGCTGGTGGGGTTGAGGTTGCACACGCTGGCGGTGATGGCCGGGAAGCGGTGCAGCGGCTGGCCGAAGGCATCCAGGCTCAGCGGCTGCACGTGGTACTCGAGGTTGGGATGGGGCTGGGCCGGGTCGCTGCGGGTGAACGCACCCAGCTGCGAGGGCGCCATGCTCATCGGCCCGCTGCGCGAGAGCGCGTACTCCAGCGCGATGGCGGCCTTGCCCCACAGGGAATTGGCCAGGGTGTTGAGGGTGCGGGCGCCCTGCACCTGGTAGACGGCGCGGATCTGCAGATGGTCCTGCAGGTTGGCGCCCACGCCTGGCAGGTCCTGCACGACCTCGATGCCCAGGCCCTGCAGCAGACCCGCCGGCCCGACACCCGACAGCTGCAGGATCTGCGGCGAGCCGATGGCACCCGCACACAGGACCACCTCGCGCCGGGCCGTGACCGTCACCCGGCGCCCCTCACGCACCACCTCGACGCCGCTGCAGCGCTGTGCGCCATCGGGGCCGCGCTCGAACAGCAACCGCGCAGCCTGCGCCCGCGTCCACAGGCGGAAGTTGCTCCGCCCCATGGCCGTGGGCCGCAGGAACGCCTTGGCGGCGTTCCAGCGCCAGCCGCGCTTCTGGTTCACGTCGAAGTAGCCGACCCCGAAGTTGTCGCCACGGTTGAAGTC
>JBIKTP010000027.1:0-10555 GCA_044348035.1 Burkholderiaceae bacterium | reverse complement strand
CGAGCGCGCTGCCAAGGCCGCCGGTCTGGTCGGCAACATGCAGTTCGAGAACGTGGGCGGCGCAGGCGGCATGGTCGGCCTGCCGCGGTATGTGAACCAGCGCAAGGGCCAGGGCAACAGCCTGATGGTCGGCGGTTCGGTCATGGTGGGTGCCGGCATTGCCAACAAGAGCCCGATCACCATGCGCAACGTCACCCCGATCGCGCGCCTGACCGAAGAGGCCGGCGTGGTCGCCGTGCCCACCAGCGGCAAGATCAAGACCTGGAAGGACCTCGAAGCCGCGATCAAGGCCAACCCCAAGGCCGTGTCGGTCGCCGGCGGCAGCGCGGGTGGCACCGACCACCTGCTGCTGGGCCTGATCATCCAGAAGCTGGGCCGCAATCCGCGCGAGGCAGCCTATGTGGCGTTCGCCGGCGGCGGCCCTGCCAATGCGGCCATCCTGGGTGGCCAGGTCACTGCCGGCATTTCCGGCTACTCGGAATTCGAGGAGCAGATCAAGGCTGGCCGCATGGTCGCGCTGGCGGTGTCCGGCAACCGCCGCATCCCGGGCGTGAACGTGCCCACCCTGCAGGAACTGGGTGTGAATGTCACGGCGGCCAACTGGCGCGGCGTGTTCGCGCCGCCCGAGATCAAGCAGGCGCAGCGCGACATGCTGGTCGACTTCATCAGCAAGATGCACGCGTCTGCGGCCTGGAAACAGGAGCTTGAAACCCGCAAGTGGACCGACGTGTTCCTCGCCGAACTGCCGTTCCAGCGCGAGATCGATGCCGACATCAAGGCCACGGAAGCGGTGATGAAAGACCTGGGGCTGGCGTGACACCCCTGCGCGTCGCGCTGCTGCTGCTGGTGATCTGCGGCGTGGCAGCCTGGCAGGTGACGGTCATCCCCCAGTCGCTGATGGAGATGACCGTCGGTCCCACCCTGGCGCCGGCGGTCATCGTCGGTGCACTGGGGCTGGTGGCCCTGTTGTATGGGCTCAATGCACTGCGCGGCCGCGAAGTCGACGCCAGCCACGCGCCCGGTCAGGAGCCGCTGCCCGGTGCTAACAAACGCCTGCTGACCCTGCTGGCAGGCGGGGGAGCCTTCATTGCGCTGGTCATCCCGCTCGGGTTCGTGATTCCCTCCGCGGTGTGCGGCATGTGCATCGCACGCGCCTTCGACGCACCGTTCAATGGCAGGTCCCTGCTGATCTGCGGCGCCATCGCGGCGGTGTTCTGGGTTGTCTTTGCGCGCCTGCTGGGTGTCGGCCTGGGCCCTGCGCTGCCCTGGGGCATCTGAGTCCTGCCGCGCGTCTTCCTCCAGCCCAAGATTGGTTTGCCATGGATGCACTCAATGCCCTGATGGGCGGTTTCGCCGTCGCATTGCAGCCGACGACCCTGATGTGGGGCTTCGTCGGCTGTTTTGTCGGCACCCTGGTCGGGGTCCTGCCCGGCATCGGGCCGGCGCTCACCATCGCGCTGCTGCTGCCGCTTACCTACCATGTCCCGGCGACCAGCATGTTCGTGATGTTCGCCGGCATCTACTACGGGGCGGCCTATGGGGGCTCCACCACCTCGATCCTGCTCAACACACCTGGCGAGTCGGCATCCGTGGTGACGGCTCTGGAGGGCAACCGCATGGCGCGCAGCGGCCGGGCGGGGCAGGCTCTGGCCACCGCAGCCATCGGCAGTTTCGTGGCCGGCACCATCGGCACCCTGGCCCTGACCTTCATTGCGCCGATGGTGGTCGAGGCCGCGCTGGCCTTCGGCCCGGCCGAATACTTCAGCCTGATGGTGCTGTCGCTGGTGGCGGTATCGGCCGTGCTGGGCAGCTCGGTGCTGCGCGGCCTGGTGGCACTGTCGGTCGGCCTGCTGCTGGGCATGATCGGCATCGACCTGCAGACCGGTCAGCCGCGTTTCACCTTCGGTCGCCCGGAGCTGCTCGACGGCATCGAGGTCACCGTGGCCGCCGTGGGCCTGTTCGCGGTGGGCGAAGCCGCCTACCTGGCCTGGCAGGGCCGCGAGAGCAAGGGCGGCGAGGTCATGAAGATGTCGGGCAGCCTGTGGCTCAGCAAGAAGGACTGGGCGCGTTCCTGGAAGGCCTGGCTGCGCGGCGCGATGTACGGCTTCCCGATCGGCGCCATGCCCGCCGGCGGGGCCGAGTTGCCCACGCTGCTGTCCTACTACACCGAGCGCAAGCTGTCCCGCCACCCCGAGGAATTCGGCCATGGCGCCATCGAAGGCGTGGCCGGGCCCGAGGCGGCCAACAATGCGGCCGCAGCCGGTGTGCTGATGCCGCTGCTGACGCTGGGAATTCCGACGTCGGCCACCGCCGCCATCATGCTGTCGGCTTTCGAGGGGTATGGCATCCAAACCGGGCCGCAGCTGTTCAGCCAGCAGGGCAGCCTGGTGTGGACGCTGATCGCCAGCCTGTACATCGGCAACGTGATCCTGCTGGTGCTCAACCTGCCGCTGGTCGGCCTGTGGGTCAAGCTGCTCAAGATCCCGCCGCCCTGGCTGTATGCCGGCATCATCGTCATCTCGACTGCCGGGGTGTACGGCGCGGGCAATTCGGTGTTCAACGTCGGCCTGCTGTTCGTGTTTGGCCTGGTCGGTTTCGTGATGCGCCGCTTCGACTTCCCGGCGGCCCCGCTGATCGTCGGCCTGATCCTGGCGCCGATGGCCGAGCAGTCGATGCGCCAGGCGCTCACCATCAGCCAGGGGGACTGGTTCACCTTCTTCACGCGGCCGCTGTCGGGCGGCCTGATGGCGATCTCGGTGCTGTTGCTGGTGCTGCCGAGCCTGTTGCGCGTTTACCGGCAGCGCCGTGACGCGGCCACGGGTCTGGGCTGAGCCGGCGCGCCCGGGCGGTGCCATAGCCTGACTGCGGTCTGGCTTTCGGTCAGAATGGAATGCGGGCCGGCACAACGGCCCGGGACCCCGCACCATGCCGATCCACGGTTTTGCCCCCATCGCCGACACCGACGCCCGCGTGCTGGTGCTGGGCAGCATGCCTGGCGTGGCGTCGCTGCGCCAGCAGCAGTACTACGCCCATCCGCGCAACGGGTTCTGGTCGATCATGGCGGCGTTGCTGGGGGGTGCGCCGGCAGCGGACTATGCGCAGCGCACCGCCGCGCTGCGGCACCACCGGATTGCCCTGTGGGATGTGCTGGCTGCCTGTGATCGCACGGGCAGCCTGGACGCGGCCATCGTGCCGGCCAGTGTGGTGCCCAACGACTTTGCCGGCTTTCTGCAGCGGCATGCCGGCATCACGCGGATCTGCTTCAACGGCGCTGCGGCCGAGCAGCTTTTCCTGCGCCATGTGCGGCCGCGACTGCCCCCCGGGCGGCCTCTGGAACTGCTGCGCCTGCCGTCCACCAGCCCGGCGCACGCCGGCATGGGGCTGGCGGACAAGCTGCAGGCCTGGCGGGTGGTGGTGCCATGACGCAGGACGTCTCCGCCTGGCTGGAAGGCCTGGGCCTGGGGCGGTATGCCAGCCTGTTCCAGGCGCATGACATCGAAGCGTCCCTGCTGCACCGGCTCACGGGGGAGGACCTGTTGTCGATGGGCATCGCGTCCCTCGGTCACCGCATCCGGCTTCTGGACGCCATTGCCGCGACCAGGCCGCAGGCCCGAGCCGCCGAGCAAGGGCCCATCGCCACGCCGGCTTCCGCAGGCGCAGCATCCCGCGACTACACCCCCCGCCACCTGCGCGAGCAGATCCTGCAGTCGCGCTCCGCCATGGAGGGGGAACGCAAGCAGGTCAGCGTGATGTTTGCCGATATCCAGGGTTCGATGGAACTGGCGGTGCAGCTCGACCCCGAGCAGTGGCACCGCATCCTGGAGGGCTTCTTCGCGATCCTGACCGAGGGGGTGCACCGCTTCGAGGGTACGGTCAACCAGTACACCGGCGACGGCATCATGGCGTTGTTCGGCGCACCCATCGCGCACGAGGACCATGCACAACGCGCGTGTTTCAGCGCCCTGCACCTGCAGCGCGCCATCACCCGGTACGCGATCGACATCAAGCGCGAGCATGGCATCGGTTTCTCGACCCGCATGGGCATCAATTCCGGTGAGGTGGTGGTGGGGCGCATCGGGGATGACCTGCGCATGGACTACACCGCGCAAGGCCATACCGTCGGCCTGGCCCAGCGCATGGAAAGCCTGGCCGAACCCAACGCCTGTTACCTCGGCCCGTCCACCGCCGCGCTGGTCCGCGGTTACCTGGAGCTGGAAGATCTGGGCGAATTCCGCGTCAAGGGCGTTGCCGATCGGGTGCGGGTGCACCGGCTCGCTGGCGCTGGCGCGGTACGCACCCGGCTGGATGTGTCGCGCCAGCGCGGGCTTTCGCCCTTCGTCGGGCGCGACGCCGACTTGCGCGTGCTGGAGGATGCACTGGCACTGGCCGGTACCGGCAGCGCCCAGGTGGCGGGCATCGTGGCCGATGCCGGCACCGGCAAGAGCCGGCTGTGTTTCGAGTTCCTGGAGCGCTGCCATGCCCGCGGCCTGCGGGTGTGGGAGGGGCGTGCGGTGGCGCACGGCCGCAACATTCCCCTGCTGCCCATCCTCGAACTGTTCCGCGCCGCCTTCGACATCGCACCGCAGGATGACGCCCGCGCCACCCGCGAGAAGATAGCCGGACGGGTGCTGATGCAGGACGCCACGCAGGCCGACCTTCTGCCGCTGGTGTTCGACCTGCTCGCGGTGGGGGATGCGCAGCATCCTGCTCCCGCACTGGATGCGCAGGTACGCCAGCGCCGCCTGACAGACCTGCTGGCGCGCCAGCTGCGTGCTTCGGACACCCAGGGGCCGGCCACGGTGATCCTGCTGGAGGACCTGCACTGGCTCGATGCGGCAAGCGCCGAATTCGTCGACGGACTGCTCGAGGCCTGCGCCGCTACGCGCAGCCTGTTGCTGCTGAACTTCCGTCCGGAGTTCGACGCGCCCTGGATGCGCAAGGCTTGTTACCGGCAGGTGTCGCTGGCACCGCTGGGTCCCGAGGCGATGGCCGAATTGCTGGCGGCGCGGCTGGGACGGGATCCCGGCATCACCGCGCTGGCGGTCGACATCCACGTCCGTACCGCGGGCAATCCATTCTTCGCCGAAGAACTGGCGCAGTCGCTGATCGAATCCGGGCAGCTCGAAGGCATCCCGGGTGCCTACCGGCTGACCAGGCCGGTCACCCACCTGGAGGTGCCGGCCACCGTGCAGGCGGTACTGGCAGCCCGCATCGACCGGCTGCCCGAGCGCGAGAAGCGGGTGCTGCAGCACGCCTCGGTGATCGGCAAGCAGTTCGCCGAGCCCTTGCTGGCTGCCGTGACCGGGATGGCTGCGGACGCGCTTGCATCGGCGCTGCAGGGCCTTTGCCAGTCGGCCTTCATCCATGTCCAGGGGTTGTTCCCGGCGCCGGAATATGCCTTCCGGCATCCGCTCACACAGGATGTGGCCCTGGGAAGCCAGTTGCGCGAGCAGCGCCGCCAGGTGCACGCGGCCGTGGCACAGGCCCTGGCGCTGCAGGACTCCGGGCGACTCGATGAGCAGGCCGCATTGCTGGCCCACCACTGGGATGAAGCTGGTGATGTCCCGCAGGCCGCACGGTGGCACCAGCGGGCCGCACAATGGCCTGGCTGCGCGGACTTCACATCGGCCCACCACCACTGGCAACGGGTCTGGACGCTCCTGGCTGCACTGCCGCAGGACCCGGACGCGATTGGCCGGCGCATCCTGGCCTGCACCCGCCTGCTGACGCTGGGCCCGCGCCTGGGCGTCGATCTGACGGCGTCGCGCCAGATGGTCGAGGAGGGCGAGGCACTGGCCGAGGCGGCCGGGGACCGGCTGGCCCGCATCCGCCTGATGATGGCCTATGGCTGGGCGCTGGCCAGCGCGGGTGATCTGGCAGTGTGTCTGGACAAGCTCCAGGAGTTGTTGCCGATCCTCGACACCATCGAGTCGCCAGCCCTGAAGGTGGCCGCTTGGGGCAACCTGTTCATGGTGACCAGCCTGGCTGCGCGCCTGCCCGAAGCGCTGGCGTTGGTGCCGCAGGTGCGCGCGCTCCTGTCCTCGGCCGAGCCCGCCGGCAAGGGGATCGGCAGCCTGAACACTGCCGCCTCGGTCCACCAGTTCGAGGGCTTCTGCTGGGCCTGGACTGGCCGGCTGGACGATGCCCTCCTGGCCTATGACGCCTGCATCCGCCAGTCCGATGCGGTGGGTGAGCTGGCGGTTTTCGCGCGCTGCCATGCGGTCGAGGCCTATTACCACCAGGGCAACCCGCAGCAAGCCCAGGAACGGGCCCGCCAGGCGCAGGCGATCAGCGTGCAGCTTGGCGAACCACCGATGCTGGAAGGGCGTGTGCACCAGGCCACCGGTTATGCCCACCTGGCCGCCGGGCGCGCGGCGGACGCCATCATCGCGGCGCGGGCGGCCCTGGTCATTCATCGGCGGGTCGACCAGACCAGCGCCGGGCCGTCGGCTGTCCTGCTGGCCGAAGCCCTGCTGGCAGCCGGCGAGCACGGCGCGGCACTGGCGGCGGCCACCGAAGCCATCGCGCTGTGCCAGCGCTCGCTGCGCGCCAATTACGAGGCCATCGCCTGGGGCGTGCGGGCACGCGCGCTGATGCGGGCGTCGGGCGTGGCTGCAGCGCCATCCGCCGCCGCCGCTCTGGATGCGGCCCAGGCGCTGATCGCGCGCACCGGCGCCCAACTGCTGGCGCCGGCGCTGGTGTCGTGGCGCGCCGAGCTCAGTGCTGTGCCGGGCGACCCTGGCCCGCCTTGACCTTCAAGCGCCAGGCATGCAGCAGCGGCTCGGTGTAGCCGCTGGGCTGCGCCAGTCCCTTGAATACCAGGTCGCAAGCGGCCTGGAAGGCAGCACCCTGGGGATCGGCGGCCATGCTCCGGTACAGCGGGTCGCCGGCGTTCTGCTTGTCCACCACCTTGGCCATGCGCTTGAAGGTCGCGCGGACCTGTGCCTTGGTGACCACGCCGTGGTGCAGCCAGTTGGCCATGTGCTGGCTGCTGATGCGCAGCGTGGCACGGTCCTCCATCAGCGCGATGTTGTGGATGTCGGGCACCTTGGAGCAGCCGATGCCCTGGTCGACCCAGCGCACCACGTAGCCCAGGATGCCCTGGGCGTTGTTGTCGAGCTCCTGCTGCTTTTCGGCGTCGCTCCACTTCGCCTCCTTCACCACCGGGATGGTCAGCAGGTCGGTGAGCAGTGCGTCGCGTTGTGCATCGGCGTCGATCTTTTCCAGACCCTTCTGCACGGCAGCCACCTCCACCTGGTGGTAGTGCAGCGCATGCAGGGTGGCGGCGGTCGGGCTGGGCACCCAGGCGGTGTTGGCACCGGCCTTCGGATGGCCGATCTTCTGCCGGAGCATCTCGGCCATCAGGTCGGGCATGGCCCACATGCCCTTGCCGATCTGTGCGCGGCCGCGCAGGCCGCAGGACAGGCCCACCAGCACGTTGTTCTTCTCGTAGGCCTGGATCCAGGCGCTGGATTTCATGTCGCCCTTGCGCAGCACCGCTCCGGCCTGCATGCAGGTGTGCATCTCGTCGCCGGTACGATCCAGGAAGCCGGTATTGATGAAGGCGATGCGGCTGGCCGCAGCGGCGATGCAGGCCTTCAGGTTCACGCTGGTGCGGCGCTCCTCGTCCATGATGCCGAGCTTGACCGTGCTGTCCTTCAGCCCCAGCAGTTTCTCGACCCGCCCGAACAGCTCGCTCGCAAAGGCCACTTCGGCCGGGCCGTGCATCTTGGGCTTGACGATGTAGACCGAGCCCTTGCGCGAGTTGCGGATGCCGTTGGCGCCAAGGCCCTGCAGGTCGTGCAGCGCGATGGTGGTGGTGACCACGGCGTCCATGATGCCCTCGGGGATCTCGCGCACCACGCCATCGGCGCCGGTGTACAGGATGGCCGGGTTGGTCATCAGGTGGCCCACGTTGCGCACGAACATCAGCGAGCGGCCATGCAGGCGGACGTCGCCCCGGCCGTCGGCGGCGGTGTAGAGGCGGTCCGGGTTCAGGCCGCGCTGGAAGGTCTGGCCGCCCTTGGTGACGTCCTCGGTCAGCGTGCCTTTCAGGATGCCCAGCCAGTTGCGGTAACCCAGCACCTTGTCCTGTGCGTCGACGCAGGCCACAGAGTCCTCCAGGTCGAGGATGGTGGACAACGCGGCTTCCAGCACCAGGTCGCACACGCCTGCCGGGTCCGTGGCGCCGATGGGGGTGCTGCGGTCGATGCGGATGTCCAGGTGCAGGCCGTTGTGCTGCAGCAGCACCGAGGACGGGCTGGCAGCGTCGCCCTGGTAGCCCACCAACTGCCTGGCACTCTTGAGTTCACTGGTCTTGCCGCCAGCGAGCGTGACGATCAGCCGGCCGCCCGACAGCGCGTAGCCGGTGGCGTCGACATGCGAACCCTTCTTCAGGGGCACGGTGCGGTCCAGCACATGGCGCGCGTACGCGATGACCTTGGCGCCACGCACCGGGTTGTAGCCTTTTCCCTTGTCTGCACCGTCCGTCTCGGGGATGGCATCGGTGCCATACAGCGCGTCGTACAGGGAGCCCCAGCGCGAATTGGCGGCGTTGAGCGCATACCGCGCATTCAGGATCGGCACCACCAGCTGCGGCCCGGCCTGCAGGGCGAGTTCGGCGTCGACATTTTTCGTGGTGGCCTTGACGCTGGCGGGGGCGGGTACCAGGTAGCCGACCTTCTCCAGGAAGGCGCGGTAGGTTTTCATGCCGCGCACCGGGCCGGGGTGGGCCTGGTGCCAGCGGTCCAGTTCGGCCTGCAGTCGGTCGCGTTCAGCCAGCAGCGCAAGGTTCTTCGGCGCCAGGTCCGCCACGATGGCGTCGAAACCCTTCCAGAAGGCCGCACTGTCGATGCCCGTGCCAGGCAGCACCTGGGTGTCGATGAACTGCTGCAGTTCGGTGGCCACCTGCAGGCGGTGGAGGGGGGTGCGTGTGGTCATGGGAAGCTCCTGGGTCAAGGACTGGGGTTCAATAGACAGCGAGGACGCCGCGCAGGCTGTCGCCGCTGCGGTGGGGCCGGGTGCCGAGTTCTTCGAAAGGCTGCTGGTTGCATGTCGAACAGCGTGCCATGGGCATCCAACAGCAGTGCCCGGGGTTTATCCATGGATGGACTGTATTCGATACTGGATTGACAATTAATGGTGATACGGTTTCATTATTTGTGACAAAAACGCACGTAATAGCGGTGACTCTGCGGTTCCGACCGGAATGCAGGTCAACTAGTGCACATTTTTGAAATCCTGCCATGGTCGCCAGGCCGCCCGAATCGGTTACAACCCGAAGGTTGGTTCCCGTCTGCTGCAAGAAAACCCTTCAGAGTGCCCAGGCCCAGTGTGAATTCCGGCAGCCCGACCCCCTTGTCTGACCCTGCGGCGCGCGCGCAGGTGCTGCAGCATGTCCAGACGCTGATCGCGCGCACGCAGTCCTTTTTTGCAGAGCGCCAGGACACCCATCTGAAAAACCTGCGCGCCCACCTGTTCGAACTGGTGGACGGCCGCCCCGGCAGCGCGCAGTCGCAGAACCTGCGCACCGCCGCCGTCATGCTGGACAAGCAGGCGGCCCGTTTCACCGGCTTCTTCCAGGCCGCCTTGCGCGAGGCCATCGAGGACGAGCTCGAGGCCGTGGTGCCCGGTGCCTTGCGCCTGTTGCGTCCGGCCGACCACAGCGGCATGTCCAGCGGGCCGCTGAGCATGGCCTTGCTCGACGTGGACGAGATCGAGCGCCATCTGCTTGTTGACCGGGTGTCGCAGCGCTTCAATGCCAGTTATGACGCGGCGCTCAAGCCCCTGACCGCGGCCGTGGGCGTCCTGCTGCAGCAGGAGCAGCTGCCGCTGTCGGACAACCCTTTCCGGCCAGCCGCGATCATCAGGGCCTACTCGCTGGCCTGGCATGCCAGCGAGTTCGATCCGTTGGCCGCAGAGGACTTCCTCGGCGCGCTGGACCCGCGCCATGGCATCGACTGGGCGCCGCTGTATGCGGGCCTGACCGAAACCCTGGTACGCGCCGGGTACACGGCCAAACCGGTGCACCGCATCAAGCGCACCAGCGGCGCAGACTCCGGGCATGCGCCCCTGCAGGACACACGCGAGTCCGGGGCCGGCAAGGGGTCTGCGTTTGGAGCGTCCGTGCACAGCGGGCTCGAGTCGGGTTTTGCCCAGCCGGAGGCGGCGGGTTCGGCGCTGGAAGCTGGAGCCTCCCGCAGCATCGCGCAGAGGGCGCGCGACTTCCTGCACAAGCTCGGCTTCGGACGCGCGGCGGGCAGTGCCGCTGGTGGCCGAGGGCCTGGAGGCGCAGGTTCCGGCCCGGGCGACGGTGGCGGAGGTGGTGGCGGGGGTGGCAGTGGCGCGTCTGGCTTTGTGCATGCACCCGCCGACCCTGACCTGATGGGTTTTCTGGGCGGGTTGCAGGCCGGCACCGGCATATCGGTACCTCCCGCCGTCTGGACCGAGGGACAGGACCTCAGCGGGCACAACCTGCTGCGCCAGATGCGCGAGCGCGAAGAGGTCCAGCGCGCACCCGAGCTGGACCGGGGCACCATCGACGCGCTGGCCGAGG
>JBIKTP010000453.1:0-3481 GCA_044348035.1 Burkholderiaceae bacterium | reverse complement strand
CGCGCCAGCCCCCGCAACTCCCACCGTGCGCGCTTTGCCCGGCGAGACACTCGCCAAGCAGCTCGCGCTGGTGATCGACCTCAACGTCTGCGTCGGCTGCCATGCCTGCGTGACCTCCTGCAAGCAATGGAACACCTCCGGCGCGGCAGGCCCGCTGGCCGATGAGAACGCCTACGGCGCCAACCCGACCGGTACCTTCTTCAACCGGGTGCAGACCTACGAGTCGGGCAGCTTCCCGGCCACGGAGACCATCCATTTCCCCAAGAGCTGCCTGCATTGCGAGGACCCTCCCTGCGTGCCGGTCTGCCCGACCGGGGCGAGCTACAAGCGCAAGGAAGACGGCATCGTGCTGGTCGACTACGACAAGTGCATCGGCTGCAAGTACTGCGCCTGGGCCTGCCCCTACGGCGCACGCGAGCTCGACGAGGAACGCCAGGTGATGACCAAGTGCACCCTCTGCGTTGACCGCATCTACGACGACCTGCTCCCACCGGAGGACCGCAAACCCGCCTGCGTCAAGGCCTGCCCGACCGGTGCCCGCCTTTTTGGCGATGTGAAAGACCCGGATTCCGAGGTGTCCCGCGCCATCCGCGAACGCGGCGGCTACGCGCTCATGCCGGAATGGGAGACCCAGCCCGCCAACCAGTACCTGCCACGGCGCATCACGCCGCCCTCCGGCCACTGACCGCCATGCATCCCGCCTTCTCCATCCTTTTCTTCACCGCCCTGGCAGGCGCGGCCCAGGGGCTGGTCGTGCTGCTGGCGCTGTGCGTCCTGCTGGGCGTGCCGCTCCAACCCGGTTTTCTGCCAATGGCCCTGGTCGTCGCCGGGCTGATGCTGATCGCAGGTCTGGGGGCCTCCTTCCTGCACCTGGGGCGCAAGGAGCGCGCCTGGCGCGCGGTGCTGATGTGGCGCACCTCCTGGATGTCGCGCGAGGTGATCGTGCTGCCCGCCTTCATCGGGCTGGTCGCGCTGTGGTGGCTGGCATTGCGGCTGGGGGAGGCGCCCCGCTGGCTGCCGGCGCTGCTGCTGCCCGCCGCGCTGGCACTGTGGTACTGCACGGCGATGATCTACGCCTGCCTGCGCTTCATCGAGGAGTGGGCGCACCCGCTCACGGTGGTGAACTTCACCCTGATCGGCCTGTCCTCGGGGCTGGTGCTGGGCTGCGCGCTGGCGGCGCTGGCCGGCGACGCCGATCTGGCGCGTATCGCCAGCCCCTGGGCGCTGGCCGGGACACTGGTGGCCTGGTTCACGCGCCACCTGGCCCTGCGCCGCAATGCCGGCCTGCGCCACCGCTCCACGCTGCAAAGCGCCACCGGCATCCGGGCCGAGCGGCTGGTGCAGAAGTCGATGGGCATGTCGGCCGGGGCGTTCAACACCCGCGAGTTCTTCCATGGCGCCAGCCAGCTCGCGCTGAAGAACATCCGCCTCGCCTTCGTCGGGCTGTGTTTCGTGCTGCCGACGCTGCTGCTGGTCTGGGCACTGGCCTCGCAGACCACCTTGCCGCTGCTGCTGGCAGCGCTGGTGCAGGCGCCGGGCCTGATCGCCGAGCGCTGGTTCTTCTTTGCGCAGGCGCGCCATCCGCAGAACCTGTACTACCAGGTGGTGTCCTGATCGCCCTGCCCGGCGCGGACAGGGCGGCGGATAATCGGGCGCTTGCGCTCCGGAGAACCCATGCCCATCCATGAACTTGGCTGCAGTGACTGCGCTCACGCATTCGAGGCCCTGGTGCGTTCGAGCACCGTGCCGCAATAACACCGGCATGTCCCGAAGCACCCGGCTGGTTCCTGTCATCGTCGCCAGTCCGCTGTTTCTGCAGAACCTGGACTCCTCGGTCATGGCGACCGCCCTGCCGAGCATCGCGCAGTCGCTGGCGGTGCCGGTGCTGCACCTGAACCTGGCCATCACCGCCTACCTGCTCAGCCTGGCGGTGTTCCTGCCGCTCAGCGGCTGGCTGGCCGACCGGTATGGCGCCAAGCGCGTGTTCTGTGCGGCGATCGGGCTGTTCGCGCTGGCCTCTGCCCTGTGTGCGTCGGCGACCGGACTGCCCTCGATGGTCGCGTTCCGCATCCTGCAAGGCCTGGGTGGCGCGATGATGGTGCCGGTGGGGCGTCTGATCCTGCTGCGTGCCATCCCGTCCGGCGAGATGGTGTCGGCCATGGTCTGGTTCACCGTGCCGCCCGTCCTCGGACGCATGGTCGGGCCGCTGTTTGGCGGCGCGATCGTCACCTTCACGACCTGGCACTGGATCTTCCTGGTGAACATTCCCTTCGGTCTGCTGGCCATCGCGATGGCCTGGGCCTACATCCCCGATGAATCCGGGCCGGCGCGGGTGCCCGTGCACTTCGATGGCTGGGGCTTCCTGCTGATGGCCGCCGGTCTCGGACTGCTCATGACCGCGATCGAAACCGCCGGAAAGGCCATGGCACCGGTCTGGCTCTCGGTGCTCGCCGCCGGCACCGGCATCGCCTGCCTGTTGGCGTACTACCGGCACAGCCGGAACATGGCGTACCCGCTGATCGATCTCGGCATCCTGCGCTGGCGGACCTTCCGCACCAACGTGCTGGGCGCTGCGCCCCTGCGTTTCGCGATCGGGGCCATGCCTTTCCTGCTGCCGCTGCTGTTCCAGCTGGGTTTCGGGATGTCGCCGCTGCAGTCCGGGCTCCTGACCATGGCATCGGCCATCGGCGCGCTGGCCACACGGCTGGTCATGAAGCGCGCGATCATCGACTTCGGGTTCCGCCGGTTGCTGCTGGGCGCCTGTGGGGTGACGGGCCTGAGCTACATGGGCTACAGCCTGTGGGGCCCTCACACGCCGCAGTTGGTGGTCTTCGCCGCACTGATGGTCGGGGGGCTGGTCAGTTCCCTGTGCATGGTGGCGCTGGGCACCCTGGGCTTTTCCGAGATTCCGAAGCCGCGCATGAGCCACGCCACGGCACTGTCCACGATGCTGCAGCAGTTGTCGGTGAGTTTCGGCGTGGTGCTGGGCGCCTCGCTGCTCAGCGCCGTCTCGTGGTGGCATGGCGGGGACGGCCACCACCTCCAATCCCGCGACTTCATGCCCGTGTTCGTGGCCGTGGGGCTGCTGACCCTGCTGTCGCTGCTCTCGTTCCGTCGCCTGCCGGCCAATGCCGGCGCTGACATGCGCGAGGCAGCCGGCGGATGAAAGGCTGCCACCACAGATATTGATGCACATCAAGCCCGCCGATACCCTGCCCCGTATGATCAGCTCCGTCGCCAGATTTGCGAGGCCTTTCCTTGGACACCCAGCCTTCCGGGACACGCAAAGTGATCCCCATCGTTCCCGAGCCTGCCAACGCGGCCTCCGACGGCGGTGAAGCCGTGATGGTGTCGCTGTACGCGGCGCACCAGAAGATCTACCCGCGCAGCGTCTCCGGCGTGTTCGCCAACTGGCGCTGGGTGATGGTGGTCCTGACCCAGCTGGTCTTCTACGGCCTGCCGTGGCTGGAATGGGGGCAGC
>JBIKTP010000452.1:0-3482 GCA_044348035.1 Burkholderiaceae bacterium | reverse complement strand
CAGGCACCCGCCTGTCGCTGTGGGGTCGGTGCGTGGGGTCAAGCGTAGGTCGCGCCGGCCTGGCCGGGCGGTGCAGGTGGCCAGGAAAATCTGTGACGCATGCACGAAAACTGCGCTGCAGCGCAGCATCACCAGCGCCGGGGCAGCCGTCCCACCAGCACGATGCGGCGCCCGTCGTCGAAACGCACGTGGCCGCCACTCTCGAGGTCCTTCAGGATGCGGCTCACCATCTCGCGGCTGCAGCCGACCCGGCTGGCAATCTCCCGGTGGGTCAGTCGCGTCTCGATGCGCTGCGTGCCGTCGGGCTGCGGGGTGGCAAGGTCCTGCAGGCACTGCGTGAGCCGGCCGTAGACGTCGATGAATGCCAGGTTGCGCGCGTCGCGGGTGGCCAGGCGCAGGCGACGGATGAGTTGCGACATCAGCTCCAGGGAGAACTCCGGGCGCTGCGCGATGAAGGCCAGCAGCGTGACGCGGGTGACGATGGCACACACACAGGGCTCCAGCGTGATCACGTTGGCCGAGCGGGGCCCACCGTCGAGGGCCATCTCGCCGAAGTGCCCGCCCGGGCCGAGCTGCCCGAAGCTGATCTCGCGTCCCTTTGCATCCGTGCAATAGACCTTGACCCGCCCCAGCAGCAGGATGAACATGGTGTCGCCGGTGTCGCCCTCGTGCAGCAGGATGCTGCCCCTGCGGTAGCGTCGCGTGTCGCCCCGCGCGGCCAGCGCACGGATGTCGCTGGAATGGCGTTCGTCGGCAAGGAACTGGTCGAGCTCTGCAGCCACGATGCTTCGCAGGGTCAGGGTTTGAGGGTCAGTTCACGCGCGTCGCGTTCGTAGGCGGCGAGTCGGCGGGCAGCGCGTTCGCGTTGCTCGGCGGTGGTGCTGTTGTGCAGCTGGGCAAAGGTTCTGCAGCCGTCGTTGATGGCGCGCTCGGCATAACTGCGGTAGGCCGGGTCCGGAGAGCTGACCGTGCGCTCCAGGGTGGCACGGAACAGCGCGGTGGCCTGCGCAGGGGAGGGCGGTGGCGAGGCCGTCACGTCGCGCAGCGTCTGGAGCACGTCGCGCTGGCGCCGCAGCCGCTCGGTGTAGCTGCGCCGCGGGTCGAAGCTGGATTGCTGCAGGGCGCTGCGCAGCACGGCGAGCTGGCGTTCCTCCAGGGTGCCGTAGAACTGCTCGCTGCGCTCCACCGAGCGCTTGAGGCGCCTCGCCTGCCGCTCGGCCGGCCCCCCGTCGACCCACTCCTCGCGCCACTCGGCGTTGCCCTTGGCGAAACGCGCCTCCATGTGGGCGAGCTGGGGCGCTCGCAGGGTCAGCGCGACCGCCACGGTCGGCGCCTCGGCCTGGGCCGTGATGGCGTCGATGCGCTTGCGGACCTCGCCAAACAGGCCGCAGACCTGCTCGGGCGTGGTGTCGGCCAGCGCGATCAGGCGGGTCTTCTGCAAGAGCTCGGCGATGCGGGGCATTTCGTTGGCGCGGTGCCACTGCTGAAGCCGGGCCAGTTCCTCGCGCACCCTGACGGACTGCGCGTCGTCCAGGTCGGCATACCCGTCCAGCCACCAGTAGGACAGCTCGGGGGCATTGTTGTAGGCCAGCTTGATGGCACTGCAGCCCTGCAGCAGGCCTGTTGCCAGAACCACGGCAAGCAGGCCGATAATCCGGGACCAGACAACCAGAACATGGCGGGGTCCAGACATGGCAGCAGGCGCGGCAGTGGCGGTAGAGGTGGTCATCATGGCAGCGGGCAAGGGCACCCGCATGAAAAGCAGCTTGCCCAAAGTATTGCACCGATTGGCGGGGCGCGCTCTGGTGCACCATGTGCTGGACACCGCAGCCGCGCTGGGCGCCCGCAGCGGTGTGCTGATCACCGGGCATGGCGCAGAGGCGGTCGAGGCTGCCTGTGGCACCGCGTCCGGCGGCAACCGCGGGCTGCCGCTGCAGGTGGTGCGCCAGGAGCCGCAGCTGGGCACCGGGCATGCCGTGCAGCAGGCAGTGCCGGTGCTGCGCGATGACGCCGTCGTGGTGGTGCTCAGCGGCGACGTGCCGTTGACCCGGGTGGAGACCCTGCGCGCGCTGCTCGATGTCTGCGCCGGTGACAGCCTGGCCCTGCTGACCCTCGATCTGCCCGACCCCACCGGCTACGGGCGGGTGCTGCGCGCCGGCGATGGTGAGCACGCGCCGGTGCTGCGCATCGTCGAACACAAGGACGCCACGCCCGAGCAGCGGGCCGTGCGCGAGATCTACAGCGGCATCATGGCAGTGCCTGCCGTCCTGCTCAAGGGCTGGCTGGCGCGGCTGGACAACCACAATGCCCAGAAGGAGTACTACCTCACCGACATCGTGAAGTTCGCGGTGGCCGATGGCGTGCCGGTGCGCGCCCACCGCATCACGGACGAGGTGCAGGTCGCCGGCGTCAACAGCCCGCTGCAGCTGGCCGAACTGGAGCGCGCGTTCCAGCGCCGGCAGGCCGTGCTGCTGATGGAGCAGGGTGTGCGCATCTCCGACCCGGCCCGGTTCGATGTGCGCGGCAGCCTGCAGTGCGCCGAGGACGTGGCCATCGACGTCAACTGCGTCTTCGAGGGCGACGTGGTGCTGGGCAGGGGTGTCTCGATCGGCGCCAATTGCGTCATTGCCAATGCGCGCATCGGCGCGGGCGCCGTCATCCACCCGTTCACCCACATCGACGGCGAAAAGGCGGGCGTCACGGTGGGCGAGGGCGCGCTGGTCGGGCCCTTTGCGCGGCTGCGCCCGGGAGCGGTGCTGGGGGCGGAGGTGCATATCGGCAATTTCGTCGAGGTCAAGAATTCCACACTGGCCCGTGGCGCCAAGGCCAACCATCTGGCCTATCTGGGCGATGCCAGCGTCGGCGAGCGCGTCAATTACGGCGCCGGCAGCATCACCGCCAATTACGACGGCGCCAACAAGCACCGCACGGTGATCGAAGCCGATGTGCATGTGGGCAGCAACTGCGTGCTGATCGCGCCGGTCACGATCGGTGCCGGCGGCACGGTGGGCGGCGGCTCCACGATTTCCAAGGACACCCCGCCCGGCGCATTGAGTGTGGCCCGGGCGCGCCAGGCGACGATACCCGGATGGACACGCCCGAAGAAGAAGTGAGCCCCGCGCTGCGCGCGGCACAGGACGAGGTGCGCGAACTGCAGCGCGAGCTCGCGCTGGCGCGCCAGCGCATGGAGGATTTCACCCACTCGGTGTCGCATGACCTGCGGGCGCCGCTGCGGCACGTCAGCGCCTATCTCAAGATCATCCGGGAAGACCTCCCACAGCCGGTGGAGCCGGCCATCCTGGCGCATCTGCAGACGGCTGGGGATGCCGCCGCGCAGATGGGGCGGCAGATCGACGGTCTGCTGGAGTTGTCGCGTGTCGGGCGCGCCGACATGCAATGGGCCGATGTCGATCTGCAGCGTCTGGTGGCCGAGGTGCAGGACAAGCTGGCGCCGGAGATCGGCGAGCGGCAGATCGACTGGC
>JBIKTP010000451.1:0-3485 GCA_044348035.1 Burkholderiaceae bacterium | reverse complement strand
CGCAGCGCCCGGGCTGGGGTGCGCGCGGCGGGCTGCGCGACACCGCTGCGACCGACGTCATCGTGCATGCCGGCTCGGCGCTGGCCACCTTCTACCAGTGCGGCGAGCCCTACCGGCTGGACGCACGCACGCTGGAGCTCAAGGGCGTGGACGCCTGGGGCGCACGCGTGTTGCCCGATGGCGGCATCTCGGCCCACCCCAAGGTGGACCCGAAGACCGGCGACCTGCTGTTCTTCAACTACAGCAAGCAGGCGCCCTTCATGCATTACGGCGAGGTGGACCGCCACCACCAGCTGGTGCACTACGTGCCGGTACCGCTGCCCGGGCCGCGCCTGCCGCACGACATGCTGTTCACCGAACACTTCGCGATCCTCAACGACTTCCCTCTGCACTGGGACGAGGCATTGCTGCAGCAGGGCAAACACAAGCTGTGCTACTACCCCGACAAGCCCGCACGTTTTGCGGTGGTGCCGCGGCGTGGCACGCCCCAGACCGGCGTGCGCTGGTTCGAGGCCGGCCCGACCTATGTGCTGCACTGGCTCAACGCCTGGGAGGAGGGTGACGAGATCGTCCTGCACGGCTACCACCAGAAGACGCCCATGCCCAAGGCCGGCTACGACAACACCGGCGCCACCATGGGCCCCGAACGCTACGGCCCCACGCTGTACTGCTGGCGGCTGAACCTGCGCACCGGCGAAACCCGCGAGGAACGCCTGGACGACCGCCACTTCGAATTCGGCATGGTGAACGCGCAGTACTGGGGCCGGCCCTACCGCTACTCGTACCACATGGTCGCGCACCCGGGCGCCTTCCTGTTCGACGGCATCACGCGGTATGACCACACCACGCGGGCGTCACAGTCCTACATGTTCGGCAAGGACCGCTTCGGCAGCGAGTCCCCGTTCGCGCCTTGCCACGATGCCAAAGACGAGGACGACGGCTATGTCGTGAGTTTCGTGACCGACATGGCGGCCGATCGATCCGAATGCGTGGTGCTGGACGCCCGCGACCTGGCGGCCGGCCCGGTCGCCCGCATCCTGCTGCCACACCGCATCAGCAGCGGCACCCATTCCTGCTGGGCCGACGCCAGCGAGATCACCAGCGACTGGCCGGGCCTGGGCTGAACAAGGCGGGTGGGCGAATCGTGGAAAATCCAGCCCCATGACTGAACCCACTCCCACACCCTCTCCCACACCCGATTCCCGCCCCGCCCTGCCCGACCACCTGTCTGCCGATGCCCGCAGCCCGCACCATGTGGCTGCCGTGTTCGAACACGACGTCGGCATCCGCCTGAATGGCAAGGAGCGCACCGACGTGGAGGAATACTGCATCAGCGAAGGCTGGGTCAAGGTACCCGCCGGCAGGACGCTCGACCGCAAGGGCCGCCCGCTGCTGATCAAGCTCAAGGGCACGGTGGAGGCGTTCTACAAATGAGGTTGAAGAACAAGGTTTCCATCATCACCGGGGCTGCCCAGGGCATCGGCCTGGCCACCGCGCTCAAGTTCGCCCATGAAGGCGCCATCGTCGTCGTGTGCGACCTGCGCCAGGCCGGCGTGGACGAGGCCGTGGCGGCCTGCCAGCGCGAAGGCGCACAGGCCGTGGGCCATGTGGTCAACGTGACCGACCGGGCCTCGGTCGACGCCATGGTGGCTGCCGTACGGGCGCAGTTCGGCCGCATCGACGTGCTGGTCAACAACGCCGGCATCACGCAGGACGCCCGGCTGCAGAAGATGTCGCTGGCGCAGTTCGATGCCGTGATCGACGTGAACCTGCGCGGCGTGTTCCACTGCGCGCAGGCGGTGTGCGGCGCGATGATCGAGCAGGGCGAGGGCGTGATCCTGAACGCCAGCTCGGTGGTGGGTGTGTACGGCAACTACGGGCAGACCAACTACGCCGCCACCAAGGCCGGCGTGATCGGTTTCACCAAGACCTGGAGCCGCGAGCTCGGCCCCAAGGGCATCCGCGTGAATGCGGTGGCGCCAGGGTTTGTCGAGACACCCATCCTGGCCACGGTGCCCGAGAAGGTGCTGCAGGCCATGCGCGAGGACGTGCCGCTCAAGCGCCTGGGCCGCCCGCACGAGATCGCCAACGTGTACGCCTTCCTGGCCAGCGACGAGGCCAGCTACATCAACGGCACGGTCATCGAGGTGGGCGGCGGCATGACGGTCTGACGACCGCGCCCCACTCGGCGCAGCGTCAGCCCGCGACCACGCCCGGCGCCAGGATGCCGGCCAGCACGGCGCGCATCGGCGCCGCAATGGCGGTGGGCCGGCGATGCGCACGGTCCACGTACACATGCACGAAATGCCCCTGCGCGGCAGCCAGCTGGCCGTTTTCGCGGAACAGGCCCACCTCGTAGCGCACGCTGGAATTGCCCATGTGGGCCACGCGCAAGCCGCCGTAGACCGTGTCCGGAAAAGCCACCGGCTCGAAGTAGTGGCAACCCGTCTCGACCACCAGGCCGATCACCTCGCCCGCGTTGAAATCCAGCACCTTCTGCCCGATCAGGTACGCATTGACCACGGTGTCGAAGAACGCGTAGTAGACGACGTTGTTGACATGGGCATAGACATCGTTGTCCATCCAGCGGGTGGTGATGGGGCGGATGGCGTGGTAGCTGTCGCGGGTGTGGCGTTCGGGGCGGGGCATGGTGTCCGTTGTCGGGGCTGGGGGGTCCACCGGCGAGTCTAGCTGGCTCTGCAACAGGCGTCGACAGCGTCGCCGCATGCTGAAAATCCAGGCTGGGTCGGCCTGCACCCGATCGCAGCAGGGTCTTTTGCGACGGCTTGTTGGCCGCCGCATTTTCCGGCAAACTCATGGTACGCGGCGCTGGACAGCATCGCTGGCGCCTTCTTGTCCTTCTTCCCCCAACCCGTCCCTGGAGTGGAATGCGATGAAACACCTGATCCCCCTCGTTGTGCTGGCCTTTGCCGGCTCGGCCCTGGCCCAAGGCGCCAGCTGCAACACCGAAGCCAGCGCGCGCAAGCTCACCGGCACCGCCAAGGCCGAGTTCCTGAAAAAGTGCGAGACCGACACCAAGGCCAAGCTTGTGCAGGCGTCGAAGGAGCGCAACTATTCGATGGCGCCCAAGAGCGGCGGTGACTGCGGCGGCAGCGCAACCGATCTGTAAGGCTGCCAGCCAGGGTGGGGGTGGCCAGCGGTGGCTACCGCTGGAATAATGCGGCCCCATGTCGCTGCCCGACCACCTCCTCGAACTGCTCGCCCCCGCCCGCACGGCCGACATCGGCATCGAGGCGGTCAACCACGGGGCAGACGCCGTCTACATCGGCGGCCCGGGCTTTGGCGCCCGTTCCAGCGCCGACAACAGCGTGGCCGACATTGCGCGGCTGGTGCGCCACGCACACCGCTGGCACAGCCGGATCTTTGTCACGCTCAACACCATCCTGCACGACGAGGAACTGGAGCCGGCGCGCCGGCTCGCCTGGCAGCTGCATGAGGCCGGGGTCGACGCGCTGATCATCCAG
>JBIKTP010000449.1:0-3498 GCA_044348035.1 Burkholderiaceae bacterium | reverse complement strand
CCGGATTTCTCGGTCTTCGTGCCCGGCCACACCGTCGCCTTCGGCCGACCGCTGGGTGCGGATGGCGCCTATTCGAACGTCGCCTGCCTGGGGCCACGCGGCGCCCTTTTGCACTGGCAGCTGAGCCAGGATGCGCCGCTGGCGGCCCGCGCGCTGGAAGCCCGCATCCAGCAGTTCATGGCCCGCCATGTGCTGCCGCTGGTGCAGAGCCACGGGCTCGCCCATCCGGCACTGGACAAGATGATGGCCGAGGTCGGTGGCTGGGGGCCGGTGCGCGCGCGCATGTTGTGGCCCTATGCCAGCGCGCCCGAAGACGCCATCCGCAATGCACGCGCGGCCCTGCGCGACATGTTGCCCGAGTTCTGCTGAACTCAGGACCCGGCGGGAGCGGCCGCGCAGCGCTGCGGTGCGACCAGCACGCCCAGCGCAGCCAGCCGCTTGCGCAGGCGCAGCACCAGCGCGTCCTTGCTGAGCAGCTCGGCCCCGTGGGCCACGGCCAGGTCGATGAAGATCTGATCGTCGGGGTCACGGCAGCGCACGGGTGCGCGGGCTGCCGGCGGCACCCTGCGGCTGCGGCCGTCGAAATCCGCCAGCACCTCTTGCGCCGGCCGGTGCCGCGCGATCAGGCGCCGGGCCACCTGCGGATAGGTCAGCACCCGTTCGAGTTCTTCGCGCATGGCAGGCGTGGCAAGCCAGACCACCCGGCCCTGCTGCACGGCATCGCGCAGCCCTGCCTGGGCCGGGTCCTCGAACACCAGCAGGTCGAGCACGATGTTGGTGTCGATGACCAGCAAGGGGCGCGCGTCGGCGTCGGCCATCACGACACGCGCCGATCAGCCGCTGGCAAGGTCCCGCGCGTCGCCGCGGGCCGACCCGCGCACCATGTCGAAACGAAACAGCCGGCACTCGATCGGCCCGTTCCACATCGGCACCCGGCGCGACTCCTTCAGACGCATCTTGCCCGGCAGTTTCAGGTCGGGCGTGAGCACCCAGGCACTCCAGCCGGCATAGTGTTTCTTCCAATGGGTGGCAAGTTGCACGAAGAAATCGCTCCCCTCCGGTGCCTGGGCCTGCTCGCGCGCGCGGCTGCCCGCCACACCGCCGGCCTCGATCCGCTCGCCATAGGGGGGGTTGAGCAGCAGCACGCCCGGCGTGTCGCACGGCGGCATGCGCTGCAATGCATCCCCGCCGCGGAACTCGACCACATCGGCCACGCCGGCACGCTGCGCATTGCGCTGCGCGAAATCGACCATGCGGTGGGCCACGTCACTGCCGAAGATGGTCGGCCGTGTACCCGGCGGCGGCAGTCGACGTGCCTGGTGGGCCTCGTCGCGCAGGGCCTCCCACACATGGGACTGGAAGGGCAGCATCTTCTCGAAGGCAAACCGGCGCAGGCTGCCCGGCGCGATGTTGCAGGCGATCTGGGCCGCCTCGATGGCGATGGTGCCGCTGCCGCAGCACGGGTCGTACAGGGGCTGTGCAGTGTCCCCGGCCCAGCCGCAGGAGGCGATCATGGCGGCGGCCAGCGTTTCCTTCAGCGGCGCCTCGCCCTTGTCCTCGCGCCAGCCGCGCTTGAACAGTGCCTCACCCGAGGTGTCGATGTAAAGCGACACGGTGTCGGTGGTGAGGTGCGCGTAGATGCGGATGTCGGGCCACTGCGTGTTCACGTCCGGGCGCACGCCGCCGGCCTTGGCGCGGAAGCGGTCACACACCGCATCCTTGATCTTCAGTGCGGCGAAATTCAGGCTGGTCAGCGGGCTGTGCTGCGCGGTGACCTCGACCTTGATCGACTGCCGGGGCGTGAACCAGATCTCCCATGCCACCTCGCTGGCCGCGCGGTAGAGGTCCTGCTCATGGCGGTAGCCAGCGTGGAACAGCTGCACCAGCACGCGCTGGCACAGCCGGCTGTGCAGGTTGAGCAGCATCGCGTCGCGCCAGGCGCCCTCGAGCAGCACGCCGCCGCGCTGCTTGTGCACCGCATCGAGCGGGCGTGAGGTGATGAAGGCCGCTTCATGGGCCAGCAGGTCCTCGACACCCGCGGCACAGGGCAGGAACAGCTGCAGCCGGTTCATGGCCGGGCCATCACAGGGCGCGCCGCAGGCTGGCCGGGGCGATCTTGAGGCCCTCGCGGTACTTGGCCACGGTGCGCCGGGCACAGGAGATGCCCTGCTCCTTGAGCATGTCCGACAGCTGGCTGTCGCTGAGCGGCTTGGCCGCGGATTCGGCCTCGATGAACTGCTTGATGAGGGCGCGCACCGCGGTGCTGGACGCATTGCCGCCGGTCTCCGTGCCCAGCCCCGAGCCGAAGAAATACTTGAGCTCGAAGGTGCCCAGCGGCGTGGCCATGAACTTGGCCGTGGTGACGCGGCTGATGGTGGACTCGTGCAGACCCAGCTCGTCGGCAATCTCGCGCAGCACCAGCGGGCGCATCGCCAGCACGCCATGCGTGAAGAAGCTTTTCTGGCGCTCGACGATGGCGGTGCTGACACGCAGGATGGTGTCGAAGCGCTGCTGGATGTTCTTGATGAACCAGCGCGCCTCCTGCAGCCGCTGCTGAAGCGCCGCGTAGTTGGACGCATCGGACCCGTTGCCCCGGTGCAGCTTCAGCGCGTTGGCATAGATGTCATGCACCCGCAGGCGCGGCATGACCTCGGGGTTGATCTGCGCCCGGAAGCGCACATTCGCGCCCCGGCCGACCTGCACCACCAGCACGTCGGGGATCACGATGTTGCGTTCGACGTTGACGAAGCGCCGGCCCGGCTTGGGCTCCAGGCGGCCGATCACGGCGATCGCCTCACGCACCAGCGCGTCGGTGGTGCTGCAGACCTGCACCAGGCGCTTGATGTCGCGCCGCGCCAGCAGGTCCATGGGCTGGTTGCAGATGCGCATGGCCACGGCCAGCACACGCTGGTGCGGGTCGTCGGCCGGCAGTTGCCGGCGCAGGGCGCGCAGCTGCAGACGCAGGCATTCACCGAGGTTGCTGGCGCCAACCCCGACCGGCTCGAGATCCTGCAGGATGCGCAGGGCCACGGTGAAATGGTGGACCAGCTGCTCGGCCTGCTCCTCGTCCTCGGGGGCCAGGCCGGCGGCCAGCGCCTCCAGCGAGTCCTCCAGGTAACCGTCGTCGTTGAGCGACTCGATCAGGAAGCGCAGCGCCATGCGGTCTTCGTCGCCCAGGCGCACCGCCAGGGCCTGGCGGTGCAGGTGCGACTGCAGCGACTCCTGCGAGCGCGCGAGTTCACCGGCGTCCACATCGTCCTCGGTGCCCAGATTGTTGCCGTGGGCCTTGGCATCGCCGCCCCACTCGTTGTCGTCGGGTGCCATCTCGACCGTGCCGTCACCCTCCCAGCTCTCGGCGTCGGCCGCCGACAGCGGGGTGACCGAGTCTTCGTTGACCGGGCCGCTGGAGTCGCTGGTGTATTCGGTGGTGCTGGTGACCGCCATTTCGGCTTCCCGGTCGCCCAGCGGCACGGGTGCGTCCAGCTGCGGCAGGCCGAA
>JBIKTP010000450.1:0-3498 GCA_044348035.1 Burkholderiaceae bacterium | reverse complement strand
AATATTGGTTCAGGTTACCGGTTATCCGGCGAATTTGCACGAACCTTGATTAGCAAAACGGAGTTCAATGAAACTTCGAGCCGAGGATATATATCGTTACTCAAAAGAATTGATCGCTGGACACCTTATTTTTATATTTCGGCAGTTAAGTCTACATCGCGCGCACTAAACTTTTACAAAAGAGTAAACTCAAATTCCGTCCCGAACTTCGTACCTGGGGCTGGACTGATAAATGCTTCGCAACGGGTAGCCGCAGATCAAATACGCGTCCAAGATCAGTATTCAACAGCCATAGGCCTCAGCTACAGCATGACTGCCGCCCAGGTTCTCAAGGCGGAATGGATGCGGGTGCGGGTTGGCGAAGTGTCCAGCCTAGTCGATGCACCCAGTGGGGCAGACATCCGCAACAAGAACATCAACGTGTTCTCCCTGTCCTACAGCTTCGCATTTTGATGGAGTCATCATCGATGGCCGTGAGGATTCGCTGTGCCCTCCTGCTGACGATGCTCCTCTGCTCGGCATGGGCGCATGGGCAGGTCGTGGTTGTCATTGGCAACGCCAGTGTGAAAAAAGTGGACGCCACCTCCGTGTTCCGGATCTACACAGGGCGTACTTCCGAGATTGATGGTGCTGCCATTTATGCGGTAAATGCCCCCACCGGAACCCCCATACGCAATCGGTTCCTGGCAAGTTGCCTGCAACAGGATGAAAACCGCTACACAGCACACTGGACGGTGCGCAAGTATGTCGGCAAGGGCGTTTCCCCCCGGGAATTTGCAAGGAGCGCCGATGTACTCAAATATGTCGCCACGACTCCGGGTGCAATCGGCTACATGGAAGAGTCCGAGCTTGTGCCTGGCGTGAATGTGCTTCTGCGGTGCGGGAGCACCAACAACAAATCCCCGTTGGGTTATGTGGTGGACATGATCGTGAGCCATTGGAGCCGCATGTTGCATGGAGATTGAGCCGACCATGCCCCCAGCACCACCACGGGCGACGATATTGATCGTCGACGATGTGCCAGCCAATGTCGCGTTGCTGGTGGAGATTTTCCGGCCCCTCTACCGGACCATCGTTGCAACCCAGGGCCACAAGGCACTGGCGATCGCGGCATCCGGCGCGCCACCCGACCTGATCCTGCTCGACGTGATGATGCCGGGGATTGACGGTCATGAAGTATGCAGACGGTTGAAGGCATCCCCCACAACCCGATCGATTCCGGTCATTTTTGTAACGTCCAAGGGGGAGGAACAGGACGAGGCGAAGGGCCTGGCAACCGGTGGCGTCGACTACGTCACGAAGCCAATTGCGCCCGCGATTGTCTTGGCCAGGGTCAGAACCCACCTCGCCGCTGCCAGCCATGCGAAGGAGCTCGAGTCCCTGGTGCAGAAACTCGAGCATCAGGCGCGTGAACTGAAGGCCTTGAACCAGACATTGGAGCAAAGGGTTGCACAAGGCATCGATCAGATGCAACGGCTGGACCGGTTGAAAAGATTTTTTTCCCCTTCGGTCGTGGACGTGTTGTTGGCCGGATCTGCGGAGGACCCCATGAAGAGCCGCCGCCGCGACGTTGCAGCGGTCTTCGTCGATCTTCGCGGATTTACCGCATTCACGGAGTCTTCCGAACCGGAAGACGTTCTGGCCGTGATCTGTGAGTACCATGAAGCCATGGGCGAACTGGTCATGGCCTATGGTGGAACCGTCGAACGCTTCGCTGGGGATGGCATCATGGTCTATTTCAATGATCCGGTGGAGGTCGCCAATCCTGCGGCGGTTGCCGTCAGGATGGCCATCGACATGCAGCGGCGATTCAAGACGCTGGGCGACGGCTGGCAAAAACGCGGCTACCAGTTGTCCATGGGCATCGGGATCGCGCAAGGATTCGCCACCATCGGCGCGATCGGGTTCGAGGGGCGCAGAGATTACGGGGTGATCGGCACGGTCAGCAATCTGGCTTCGCGTTTGTGCACGGAGGCGCTGGGTGGCCAGATCCTGGTCTCCCAGCGTGTCAGCGGCGCCATCCAGGACTTCGCGAATGTGCAGCCGGCTGGTGACCTGGACCTCAAGGGTTTCCGCCGTCCCATGGCCGCTTATGCCGTGCTGGGTTATCGCGAACCCGTCGGCGACGCGTGAAACCGGCCCGCTGAACATGCGGCTTCGCCAATTTGCCACGTGGCTGTTCGCCCTGGTCCTGATCATCCTCGCCGCCAATGCCCTGATCCTGTTGCTGGTTCAAGGTTCCTACGATCAGGTCGTGGCTGCGCAGGACCATCGGCAGCGCAGCCAGTCACAGGTGGACAAACTGCACCGGGAAACCGAGCAATTGGCGCGTCTGGTCCGTGCGTATACAGCCACGGGCGAGCCGGAATACTTGCTGCGCTACTACGACATCCTGGCGATCCGGCAGGGCGAGAAGGTGGCGCCGCCGGGGTTCTCCTCCAAATCCTACTGGGACGATGTCGACGCGGGACGGATCACCCACGCCATCCCCGAGAACGGCCAGACGGTCTCCATTTCGGACTTCATGCATTCATTGGGTTTCAGCCAGTCCGAGTTGCTGGCCCTCACGCGCATTCTGGAGGCCACTACCGCCATGACCCAGGTAGAGCAGAGAGCCTTCGCCGCGATACAAGGCTTGTACAACCCCGACACACAGAAATTTGTGGCGGACGGCGAACCGCGCCTGGACTATGCCAGCCAGCTGGTCTACAGCGATGAATACAAATTATTGAAAGCAAACCTGTCGCGTGCCGTGGATGGCCTGGCGGCCTTGATCGACACCCGTACCAGCGCCGAAGTGGCCACTGCACGGGTTGCCCTGGAAAGATGGATCCTGCTTTCGATGGTCTTCATGGGCGGCACCATCGTGATGGCCCTGGTGGCGCATCGTGTGATCCGGATCAAGGTGCTTGTGCCGATTGCCAAATTGGGAAAAACAGCTGAGCGGATTGCCTCTGGCAATTATGCGAAGGCGGTAGAACCGATGCAGGGTGTCCATGAGCTGGAGGCGCTCGGTCAGACGGTGCACGCAATGGCGGGTGCCATCCATGAGGATATCGAACGGCGCGAGAGGTTTCAGGGCGAGCTGCAACTGGCAAGACAACAGGCCGAAGACGCCACCCATGCCAAGTCCATGTTCCTGGCCAACATGAGCCATGAGATCCGCACACCGATGAATGCCATTCTCGGAATGGCCCATCTGGCGCTCGGAACCGATCTGAACACGCGGCAACGGGACTATGTGAACAAGATCCACGAGGCGGCAAAATCGCTGCTTGGC
This sequence comes from Burkholderiaceae bacterium, assembly GCA_044348035.1. Lineage (GTDB taxonomy): Bacteria > Pseudomonadota > Gammaproteobacteria > Burkholderiales > Burkholderiaceae_C > CAISIP01. Next base: position 218 of record JBIKTP010000450.1, on the reverse strand, counting down.
ATCATCAACGACATTCTCGATTTCTCGAAAGCCGAGGCCGACAGACTGTTGCTCGAACGCAGACGCTTTCGTCTCGAGGATGTTGCGGCAAGTTCACTGTCGCTCCTGCGCCAGAGGGCGCACGAGAAAAACCTTGAACTTCTCTTCGACGCGCCCGACGGGCGCCTGCTCGGTGACCACTGTGCCTTGATGGGAGACTCGCTTCGGCTGGGCCAGGT
>JBIKTP010000448.1:0-3500 GCA_044348035.1 Burkholderiaceae bacterium | reverse complement strand
CCGCCCCCAGCACCAGGCCAAAATCAAGAAACAGCTGGGCCAGCGTGCGCCGGTGGATGTAGTGGTTGAATATCTTGATCATTGTTGGCCCGGATACTACACGCCAGCCCTACACCAGCACTTCGGTGCAGGGGGCGTGGCCCAAAAATGCCTGCGGGCTGGCACTGGGCCCGTAGGCGCCGGACTGAAACACCACGGCCAGGTCCCCCACATCGGCCACCGGCAAGGCCATGCGGTCGGCCAGCAGGTCGAGCGGGGTGCACAGCGGCCCGACCACCGAGGCGGTCTCCGTCCCGGCACCCCCCTGCCGGTTGCCGATGGTGACCGGGTAGTTCTTGCGCACCACCTGGCCGAAGTTTCCGGAGGCCGCCAGATGGTGGTTCAGCCCGCCGTCCGTCACCAGATAGACCTGCCCGCGCGAGACCTTGCGGTCGACCACGCGGGTGACGTAGATGCCTGCCTCGGCCACCAGGTAACGGCCCAGCTCGATCACCAGCTCGGCCTGGGGCAGTTCGGTCCTGGCGCGGTCCAGCAACTGGCGCAGGTTGTCACCGATGGGCAGCAGGTCCAGCCGCTGCTCGCCCGGGAAGTAGGGGATGCCGAAACCGCCGCCCAGGTTGAGGAAACGCACCGGTGCAGGCGCATCCTGCGCCAGGCGCACGGCCAGATCGAAGGACTTCTGCTGCGCCTCGCAGATGGACTCGGCGCGCAGATTCTGGGACCCGGCGTACAGGTGGAAACCCTCGAAGGCCAGGCCGGCGCGGCCGATGGCGGCCAGCAGCGCGGGCATCTGCTCGACATCGACACCGAACTGCTTGGGGCCACCGCCCATCCGCATGCCCGAGCCCTTGAGCTCGAAATCGGGGTTGACGCGCACCGCCACCCGGGCGGGCACGCCGAATTCTGCGGATGCGGCCTGCAGCACGGCGATCTCGCGCGCGGACTCGAGGTTGACCAGCACGCGCGAGGCCACCGCCTGGCGCAGTTCGGCATCGCGCTTGCCCGGGCCGGCAAAACTGACCTCGGCCGGATCGGCGCCCGCGTCCAGCGCCACCTTGAGCTCGCCGGCGGAGGCGACGTCGATGCCGTCCACCAGCCCCGCCATGAAGCCGACCACGGCCGGCATCGGGTTGGCCTTCATCGCGTAGTGCAGCTTGATCCGGCGCGGCAGGATGGCACGCAGGGTTTCCACCCGGGCCCGCAGCAGGCCGCGGTCGTAGGCGTAGAACGGTGTCTGCCCAACGCGGGCCGCCAGAAGGCTGAGGCGCTCGCCACCCACCACCAGCTCGCCCTCCCGCACCGGAAACTGGTCCATCGGGGCATGCACCGGGAGCGCGCGGGGAACAACAGCAGACATGGGCGGGCAGCTTTGCAGTAGTGGGGATGTGGGAGGGGTCAATGCGCGCCGCGCGCCACCCAGTCGGCGGCCAGCAGCTTGCGGTCGATCTTGCCATTGGGGTTGCGCGGCAGCGGGCCGGCCACGAACTCGATGCCGGCCGGCACCATGTAGGCCGGCATGTGGATGCGGCACTGGGCCAGCAGCGCCGGCGCCAGCGCGGCCATGTCCACCGGCACCCCCTGGTCGCCATCGGCGGCGGCGGGTGTGGCGATGACATGGATGGCCTGGCCCAGGGCCGGGTGCTCCACACCGAAGGCGGCGCATTCGCCCACCAGTTTGGTGGCGTAGACGATTTCCTCCACCTCGGTCGGGCTGACGCGGTAGCCGGAGGTCTTCATCATCTCGTCTCGGCGGCCGATGAAATAGAGGAAACCTTCGGCGTCCTTGCGCACGTTGTCGCCCGAGAACACCGCGTACTCCGGCAACTGCAGTCCCGGCGAACGGCCCGGGGCGTCTGGCGCCAGCAGCTTGTAGCGCTCGGCGGTTTTTTCGGCGTCATTCCAGTAGCCCTGGCCCACCAGCGCACCGCGGTGCACCAGCTCGCCTGGCTCGTCGGGTCCGCAGGGCGTGCCATCCTCGCGCAGCACGAGGATTTCGGCATTCGGAATCGCCTTGCCGATCGAATCGGGCCGGCGGTCGACCTCCTCGGGGGGCAAATAGGTGGACCGGAAGGCCTCGGTCAGGCCGTACATCAGGAAGGGCTTGGCCTTGGGAACACGGTTGCGCAGCAGTGTCAGCGTTTCTCGCGGCATACGGCCGCCGGTATTGGCGAAGTAGCGCAGATGCTCGTTGATGCCGGCCGGCCATTCGAGCTGGGTCAGCTGGATGTAGAGCGGCGGCACAGCGGTGAGTCCGGTGACCTTTTCGCGCTCCAGGGCCTTGAGCACGTCGCGCGGCATCAGGTAATTGAGCAGCACGACGCGGGCGCCGACGTGGAAGGCAGTGGTGAGCTGGCTGAAGCCGGCATCGAAGGACAGGGGGAGTGCTGCCAGCAGCGTGTCCGAGCGGGTGTTTTCGAGGTAGCTGGCCACGCTTTTGGCGCCGGCGACCATGTTGCGGTGGGAGAGCACCACACCCTTGGGGCGGCCGGTGCTGCCGGAGGTGTAGAGGATGGCGGCGAGGTCGATGTCGATGATGCGGTGGCCGGGGCGCAGGGGTGTTGCCAGCAGCTCGGGCCACTTGACCGTGAGGACGTCCGATGCCGGCCCTTCGGGTGGCTGCGCAGTGCCATCGGTCACCACCACATGGCGCAGATCGGGGCAGGCGGACAAGACCTCGCTCAACAGGACTAGGCGCTCTGGTGAGGTGACCAGCACGCGGACGTTGCAGTCCTGCAGGATGAAGGCGACCTGCTCGGGCTTGAGGATGGGGTTGACCGGCACGAACACCGCACCTGCGGCAGTGGCGCCAAAGCTGGCCACGACGGTTTCGACCCGCTTGTCGAGGTAGATGGCAACGCGCTCGGAGCGCTGAATGCCGAGCGCCAGAACGCCAGACGCAAATTGACGCACTGCAAGGTCGAGCGTACCGTAGGCGACGGAGGCGCCATGCCCGCCCAGCGCTGGTGCCGAAGGATTCTTGAATGCGGACTCGGCAATCAGTTCTGGCAGCAGGATGGATTCAGGCATGGCAAAGAGCAAACGTGGAAGCTGCAGGAGCGGGCAGGCCACCGGTTGGCAAAAAGTATCTCACAGCGACAGCACGGCAATGGCACCTAGAATACAAAGCACTTGACGGGCCGACAGCCAGGAGTTTGTTTTGGATATTACACAAGAAGTGCTTCGCATCCTTGACGAGGTGCTGAGCCTGGGCGGGCGCAGTGCCAACTTTGACCGGGAAACGCCGTTGTTGGGGGCTATCCCCGAGCTGGATTCGATGGCGGTGGTGTCTTTGATCACGGCGCTGGAAGAGCAGCTGGGCCTGACCGTGGATGATGATGACATGGATGGCGCGACCTTTGCCACCGTCGGCGCCCTGGTCGATTTTGTCAATGGCAAGCTGAGCCCCTGACCCGCCGGGCAGGCGGCGCACCACATTCACCGATTCGTGCCAACACCGCAGACCGACGCGTTCTTCATGCCCGCCGGCGGCGAGCCCGCAG
>JBIKTP010000447.1:0-3501 GCA_044348035.1 Burkholderiaceae bacterium | reverse complement strand
GTACACGCGCCCGGCACCGTAGTGCAGCGCAGCGCTGGCAGCCAGCAGCGCGGCACCTGCCATGCCCGGCGCGCCCCCGACCACGGCCACGTCACCGTAGCTGCCCTTGTGCGACGCATGTGGCCGTGCCTGGCGGCCCGGCCTGCCCCCCACCGTGGCGCATGGCCCAGCAAGCGCAGCATACGGGGCATCTTCGGCGCGCACCTGCAGATCGTCGAACCAGACCCGGCCGGCTGCGTCCCGGCCCATCGCGGTGAACAGACCCGGCTTGAGCGTGAGCAGGCTCAGCGTGTGGTGCGCCTGCACATGCGGTTGCGCGCCGTGCCCGGTGTCGGCATCCAGGCCGGTGGGCAGGTCGATGGCCAGGACCGGTGTGCCGCTGGCGGTCATGTGGTTGATCCAGTCGACCATCCGGCCTGCTGGCGCCCGGGTGGCGCCAATGCCCAGCAAGGCGTCGATGCAGAGGTCGGGAGCCGGTGGTGGTGTGGTGGCGAAGACCACGCCGGCGTCGCGGGCGCGTTGCCAGGAGGCAGCGGTGTCGCTGCTGGCGGTGGCGGCGTCGCCCAGCCAGGTCACCACCGGTGTCTTGCCCATGCGTTGGAGCTGCGCGGCGGCTTCCAGGCCATCGCCACCGTTGTTGCCGGGGCCGGCAGCCACCCAGATGGTGCGGGCGTGGGGTGCGATGGCCAAGGCCAGCCGGGCCACCGAGAGGCCGGCCCGTTGCATCAGGGTGTGGGGCGCGACGCCGGCCAGCGCGAGGGTTTCGATGCGGCGCGTGGCCGCCACGTCGAACAGGGGCCAGCGCAGGCGTGCATCGACGGGATGAGGGCGTGGGGGCACGGGGGTGGCGCCGGGTGCCGTCAGAACGTGAAGGTCTCGCCTTCGCGCGCCAGCCGGATGTCGAGGCCGGCCGCTGGAGCCGCTTCGGCTGCCAGCGCCTGCGCAAAGACCGCCTCGAGGGCGTCGTCGCTGCGGGTCGGCTCGTGGTGGGTGCAGAACAGCACCCGTGCACCGGCGCGCCGCGCGTAGTCGATGCTCGACGCGAAGCTGCCGTGGCCCCAGCCGCGTTTGCCCGGGTACTCCGCGGCGGTGTAGGAGCTGTCGGCGATCAGCACATCGACGCCCTGCATGGCGCGCGCGATGGCCCGGTCCCTTTCGTCCAGAAACTGCTGGTACTCTGCGTGGTCGGCATCCCCGGGCGCGTAGATGTTCTGGGGCGGTTCATGGTCGCCGGTGAAGAACACGGATTTTCCGCCCGCCTCGATGCGGTAACCGAAGTTGATGACCGGGTGGTTCAGCATGAACGGGGTGATGGTGGCCGAACCGATCCGCAGGGATTCCTCGGGCATCAGCGTGACGTATTCGATGCGGGCCTTGAGCTCGGCCTCGCGCACGGGAAAGTAGCTGTACTGCAGCTGGACAGACATCGCCTGTTCGACCCCGTTGCCGGATATCGGGTCGAAGGCGCCATGCAGGCGCAGCGTGTTGCCCGGGATGAAGTTCGGCACGAAGAAGGGCAGGCCCTGGATGTGGTCCCAGTGGGTGTGCGACAGCAGCACGTTGGCCGTGAGCGGCATTTCGGCCAGAAGGGTCTGCGACAGCGGGAAGATGCCGGTGCCTGCGTCCAGGATCAGCAGTTCGTTGTCGTCGGTCCGGATCTCGATGCAGGTGGTGTTGCCGCCATAGCGCACGGTCTTGGGGCCGGGCGAGGCGATCGAACCGCGGACCCCCCAGAAGCGTATTTTCATGGTGGGATCCTCAGGCGCTCGCCAGCAGGCGGGACTGCTCCAGCACCGGCTCCAGGTCGCCCAGGGAGGCAATGACCTCATCGAGCGACCCGCCCAGGCGCTGCGCGATGGCCGGCGGCAACTCCGAGACGAACGGGTTGCCGGCCGAGCCGACCTGCAGCTTCTTGCAGATCTGGTTGGCCGCGAACACGCAGGCGATCGTGCCGGTGTCCGGCAGCGCGGTGCCGAACTGGTTGCGGATCGTCTCCACCAGAGGGGCCGGGAAACGCCAGCGCTCCGCCAGAAGGGCCCCCACGGCGGCGTGGTCGGTGCCCCACAGCTGCAGCATGACCAGATGCAGTGAACTGCCATCGCGGCGGGCAGTTTCAAGCGCTTCTTGCAGGCGCTCCGGCATGGAGCGGGCCATGACGATCTTGCCGAAGTCATGCAGCAGTCCGGCCACGAAACACTCCATCGGGTCCGCGCCCGGCACGCGGGCGGCCAGCTGGCGGGCGATCGTGGCGGTGGCCACGGAATGCAGCAGGCAGTCCTGCCAGTCGAAACCGGCGGATCGCCCGGTGGGCAGCATGCCGATCGCCGCCATGCCCAGCGCCAGGTTGCGGGTGGCGTTGAAGCCCAGGAACACCACCGCGAGCCCCACCGAGTTGATCTGCCGCGGCAGGCGGAAATAGGCCGAGTTGACGACCTTGAGCATCTTCAGCGTGAGCACGGGGTCCTGGTCGATGACGGTCACCAGTTCCCTGGCAGTCGAGGTGTCCTCGCGCGCCAGCTCCAGGATGCGCTGGACGCTTTTCGGAAATGCCGGCATGCGGTCGATGGCCGCTGCCAGCTCCTGGGCAATGGATGGGTTCATCGTCTAGGACGGGATATCGTGGAGACCCATTGTGTCAGTGAAACGGCGATGCCTGTGCACGTGCCGGGTTCACGCGCGCAGCCGCTCCAGCCCGAACCCGCCCATGTCGATCTCCGGCGTGAGGCCCAGCACCATGTCGGCCAGGGCCCGTGACGAACCGCAGGCCAGGGCCCAGCCACTGGAGCCATGCCCCAGGTTGAGCCACAGGCCTGGAATCCCGCTGGGCCCGACCAGGGGCGGCCCGTCGGGCAGCATCGGCCGAGCGCCTTTCCATACCTGGGCGTCCTGGGCGCTGCTGGCAGCGCCCGGGAACCAGTCGTGCAGCACCTTGTACAGCGTCTGCACTGCGCCGGGCCGCCTGTCGGCCAGGTTGCCGCCCAGCTCGGCGCCGCCCGCCACCCGCACGCGCTGCCCCAGCCGCGTGATGGCGACCTTGTAATGCTCGTCCATGACGGCACTGCGCGGCGCGTGCAGCGGCTCGCGGATCGCGGCGCTGATCGAATACCCGTGGACCGCCACCAGCGGGATCTGCAGGCCCAGCGGCCGCAGCAGCCGTGCCGACGCCACGCCCGCGCACATCACGGCTGCGTCAAAGGGCTGCGCCATCGCCTCGCCCTGCAGCGACAGCGAGATCGCGCCAGACGCCTGCACTGCGCTCACGGTGCTGCTGAAGCGGAACTGCACGCCCAGCCGCTGCGCCTCATTCTTGAGCAACAGCGCGAATTGCCGGCAGTTCGCGACCTCGTCCTGCGGCAGCTGGATCGCCCCGTTCAGGCGGGTTTCGGTGTTCAGCCCCGGTTCGAGGCGATGCACCTGCGCAGCGTCCACCAGCGCGAACCGGACACCCGCATCGCGCAGCAGCTGCAGGCCGGGCTCGGCCAGCTGGCGCTCGCGCTCGCT
>JBIKTP010000446.1:0-3506 GCA_044348035.1 Burkholderiaceae bacterium | reverse complement strand
GACGACTTGAACGACAACACCTCGTCGTGACCCGCCGATTCGTGGTCGCCAGCCGATGCAAACGGAGCACCTTCATGGCTTCCAGTCGTAGGTAATCGTGATCGGTGCGTGATCCGAGAATTTCTGGTCCTTGCAGATCGCGCATGACTTGGCGCCCGAGGCCAGTTCCGCAGTCGCCAAATGGTAGCCACTTGCACCGAATACCTACCATCTTGGTACGACATGAAGTTGCTGCGCTGTCTGGGAGTAGCTCTATTGTGCTACATTGTTTCGTGTTTCAGAAAAGGGGCTGCAATGGCTACTACCACCATTCGAATCGAAGACGCGCTGAAGCAGCGTGTGGCCGTTGCCGCTGAGATCGCCGGCAAGACACCGCACGCCTTTATTCTCGAAGCGATTGCAACAACCGTGGAGCAGGTGGAGTTGGAAACAGAATTCGATGCGGTCGCTGAACGGCGTTGGGCATCGATCATGGCTACAGGCAAGACCGTGCCATGGGAGGCGGCCAGACAGCATCTTCTTGCCCGCGCACGCGGAGAGCAACCGCAAAGGCCTGCCTCGCAAAAGCCGAAACCTTGACGGGCGCGGGGTCATGTCACGCACAGAGATCGCGCCAGAGGTGCTGGACGACTTCGATCGAATTCTTGACCACATTGCGCGATTCGATGTCGGATCTGCGTCGGAGCGCATCGCTGAGATTCTTCAGGCGGTGCAGATTCTTGTCAACAACCCACTCATCGGGCGGCCGGTGCGGGGCGGCAAAAGGGAGTTGGTCCTCGGCCGCAGCGCGCGGGGGTACGTGGCGTTGTACCGGTATATACCAACGATCGACACGGTATTTCTGCTCGCGGTGCGCAGCCAGCGGGAGGCGGGGCACAAGCGCTGAGAAGGGGGGGGCGGATCGGCGTGGCAGCAGGGTCTGGCGCACCAACGGAACCACGACGCATTTCCAGTCAGCGCCCCGCTGGCGACCCCGTGACGCGTTTTGCTTGGCACCTTGCCAGGTGCGGTGTCAGGAGCGCCAGTCGTACCCCACCGTCACCGGCGCATGGTCCGAGAACTTCTGGTCCTTGTAGATCTCGACCATCTTGGCGCCGGCAGCCAACTCAGGCGTGGCCAAATGGTAGTCCAGCCGCCACCCCACATTCTTGGCATAGGCCTGTCCGCGGTTGCTCCACCAGGTGTAGGCCTCGTCGGTGGCCATCGGGTGCAGTTGCCGGTAGACGTCGACCATGCCGGCTTGCTCAAGCAGCTTGGTCATCCACGCGCGCTCCTCGGGCAGGAAACCGGAGTTCTTCTGGTTGCTTTTCCAGTTCTTCAGGTCGATCTCCTTGTGCGCGATGTTGACGTCGCCGCACAGGATGAAGTCGCGCCGCTGCTTGAGCGACACCAGATGCGGGTAGAACTGGTCGAGAAAGCGGAATTTGGCCTGCTGACGGTCCTCGCCCGAGGAACCGCTGGGGAAATAGGCGCTGATGATGGAGATCCGCCGCGCCGGTGTGTCGAAGCGCAACTCGACATAGCGCCCCTCGGGATCGAACTCGTGCGACCCGAACCCGATGACCACGTCCGTGGGCTCGAAGCGGGAATAGACAGCCACGCCGGAGTAGCCTTTCTTTTCCGCAAAGTGAAAGTGGCCGCGCAGCCCCGCCAGCGACTCGAACCGGCCGGCGATGTCGGCCGCCTGGGCCTTGACCTCCTGCACGCAAATACAATCCGGCGTGGCCGTCTCCATCCAGGCCTCCAGTCCCTTGGTGGTGGCGGAGCGGATGCCGTTGAGGTTGAGGCTGGTCAGTTTGAACAAGGGAGTCTCCATGTCGGGTGCAGTGGGCAGTCAGTCGGTTCGGTCCGGGGCAGTTGCACTGCCGCAGGACGCTCTGGCGCAGGAATTTGTCCAGTTTGCAGTCGATTGCGGGGTGTTGCGTTTCGGGGAGTTCAAGACCAAGGCCGGCCGCCTGAGCCCGTACTTCTTCAACGCGGGGCTGTTCGACGATGGCGCCAAACTGGGTCGTCTCGCGCAATTCTATGCGCGCCGATTGCTGGACAGCGGCATCGCGTTCGACATGGTGTTCGGGCCGGCCTACAAAGGCATTCCGCTCGGGGCGGCGTTGTCGGTCGAACTCGCGCGGCTCGGCCGCAATGTGCCGTTTGCCTACAACCGCAAGGAGGCCAAGGACCACGGCGAAGGGGGTACGCTGGTCGGCGCGCCGCTCAAGGGCCGGGTGCTGATCGTCGACGATGTCATGTCTGCCGGCACGGCGGTCGGCGAATCCATCGCTGTGATCCGGGCCGCTGGCGCCGAGCCCCACGCGGTGGTGATCGCACTTGATCGCCAGGAGAAAGCCACAGAGAATGGCGTCGACACCGACCACAGCGCAGTGCAGTATGTGCGCCGACAGCTCGGGCTGCAGGTTTGCAGTATTGCGAAACTGGCCGATCTGTTGCAGTATCTGGCGCAGGACAGCCACTCGGCGCTCGCCGCTGACCACCAGCGTGTGCTGGCCTACCGCCAGCGTTTTGGTGTGGATGACGAACCTTCCTGACCACAAGAACACACGGAGGCGGATGGGAGACGCACCTATACCCACCACCACCACCACGGCGGCAACGGGAGGCTTGGCGCTGCTGATGCTGGTCTGCGTGTCGGTGGCGCCTGGCCCGGTGCAGGCCCAGGCGCAGGCGCAGGTGCCGCTCAGCGGCATCTATACCTGTGTCGATGCCAAGGGGCGCAAGCTCTCCTCCGACCGTCCGATTCCCGAGTGCCTGGACCGCGAACAGAAGGTGCTCAATCCCAGCGGTACCGTGCGGGCCCGCGTCGGTCCCACCCTGACTGAGAAAGAGCACGCCGAAATCGAAGCCCGCCAGAAGCAGGAGGCGGAGGCCCGGGCCTTGCAACTCGAGGAAAAGCGCCGCGAACGGGCCTTGCTGACCCGCTACCCGACGCGGGCGGCGCATGATCGCGAACGCGCAGCAGCCTTCGGGCAGGTGGCTGCGGTCTCACATGCGGCACGAAAGCGCATCGAGGAGCTGCTGGTCGAGCGTCGCAAGCTCGATCAGGAAATGGAGTTCTACGCGAAGGACCCCAGCAAGGCGCCGCCCTCGCTGCAGCGCCAGCTGCAGGACATCGAGCTAAGCGCGCGGGCGCAGAAGCATTTCCTCGCCGAGCGAGAGACCGATCTTCAGCGCATCAGTGCCCGCTTCGACGAGGAGCTCGAGCGCCTCAAGCCGCTGTGGGCTGCACAGTCTGGCGCCAGGCGGGGCCCCTGATGGCAGACTTGTCGTGGCCGTCGACGCGCGTATCGCCAACCAGAATGCAGGGTTCCCTTGGGCCGGTACTGCGTGACATCGTCCTGGTTGGTGGTGGTCACAGCCATGTGGTGGTATTGCGTCGATTCGGCATGCAGCCTGCGCCGGGCGTGCGCCTGACGCTCGTGTGCACCGATCCGCATACGCCGTATTCCGGCATGTTGCCCGGTTACGTGGCTGGCCACTACGGCTACGACGAT
>JBIKTP010000445.1:0-3507 GCA_044348035.1 Burkholderiaceae bacterium | reverse complement strand
CAAGGTCGACCCGATCTCCGACATCGAGGTCATCCAGACCGAGCTCTGCCTGGCGGACCTGTCCTCGGTCGAGAAGGCCCTGCACCGCGTCACCAAGACGGCCCGCTCGGGCGACAAGGAGTCGATCAAGCTGGTGGCCCTGCTCGAAAAATGCCAGTCCGCGCTGAACGAAGCCCGGCCGGTACGCACGCTCGACTTCAGCAAGGAGGAGCTGCCGCTGCTCAAGCAGTTTTTCCTGATCACCGCCAAGCCGGCGATGTTCGTGGCCAATGTGGCCGAGGACGGCTTCGAGAACAACCCCTACCTGGACCGCCTGCGCGCGTACGCCGAAGCCCAGAAGGCGCCGGTGGTGGCCATCTGCGCCAAGCTCGAAGCCGAGATGTCGGAGATGAGCGACGAGGACCGGCAGATGTTCCTCGAAGAGCTCGGCCAGAGCGAGCCGGGTCTGAACCGGCTGATCCGCGCGGCCTACACGCTGCTCGGTCTGCAGACCTACTTCACCGCTGGCGTGAAAGAGGTGCGCGCCTGGACCATCCATGTCGGCGACACCGGGCCACAGGCTGCGGGCGTGATCCACACCGATTTCGAGAAGGGCTACATCCGGGCCCAGACGTTCGCGTTCGATGACTACATCAACTTCAAGGGTGAGCAGGGCGCGAAGGATGCGGGGAAGATGCGCTCGGAAGGGAAGGAATACGTGGTGAAGGATGGGGATGTGATGAACTTTTTGTTCAGCTCCTGACGGGATTGCCGGATTCTGGTGGCCTTTGCGGGATGCTGTTGGAGTATTGATCACCGACGCACTCGGTGGTCTGACCCCGTCAGTGCTGGATCTGTAGCCACCGGCCCACGCCGCCTGGGTACAAGCCTACGATGCCGTTGAACGCGAACTCGCCAGCGGCGGCAGCTATGCACCGATCCGCGACGTGGCCGCGAAAGCTGCCGAGAACATCGCACGGCTGGCCGCCCTCTTCCATTTGTTGGATCACGGCGCAGCAGGCACCATCGACCGGACGTGTGTGGACAGCGCCGCGCAGATCGTCGGGTGGCATCTGCAGGAAGCCCATCGCCTCTTGGGCGACCTCGATGCCCCGCCCGTGATGGCGGCAGCCATCCGCTTTGATGCGCTGTTGGCCGAACACGGGCGTGCGCGGATCGAGGAAGATGGGCGGCGGCGTTTCGTGGACGTAAATCCAGCGCCGTACGGGGACTGATCGGTTGCATCAGATCCCAGGGTTCCATCACTCAGTCGCGCGGACCGAAAACGGTCATGCCACTGTGCCGAGTATCCGCATGACGTCGTCCCGCAGCGTTGGCAAGTCTTGCCCCACCATGGACCACACGGAATCGAGGTCAACGCTGAAGTAGGCGTGGATAAGGCGATCGCGCGTTCCTGCGATCTGCCGCCAGGGAACGGTGACCTCGCCTGCCGTCAAGTCAGTACTCAGGTTCTTGACCGCCTCGCCGATGATTTCGAGCTGCCGGATCACCGCACTTTAGGTCTTACGGTCTGCCATGAAGGCGCTCTGGCCTTCCACCGTGAAACTCGCGATCGAATCGATGGCGCTCAAAACATGTCCCAGGAAAAGCCTGCCCCGGTCCTTCACAGAGGCAATGCCTCGGCGAGTATGCGGGTCTTGAGGTCCGGATGAAGCTCTGCTTCGGTGCAAAGATCGACCTTCACGCCCAACGCGTCCTCGATGTCCAGTTTCAATCCAACAATCCGCAGCAGCGATGTGCCACGCGGGAGATCGACCAGCAGATCGAGGTCGCTTCCCTCCTTGTCGAGACCTGTTGCGACCGAGCCGAAGACACGCACACCGCGTGCACCCTGCGCCGCCGCGAGGGCCAGAACCTGCTTTCGCTTGGACGCCAGTACTTCAGATGGGAGCATCGCGCAATTTTGGCTGGTTTCGAAACACCAGGCCATGCCAGTGAGTCGCGGTAGCAGTGTTTGGCCTCGTGGGCTGACGGACTCTGGCATGTCCCATGACTCGCCTCCATAATGGGCACTTCCATACCAAAAAGGATCGGGCCATGGGACGCGCCGCACAGACCCCCATTCTTTCCGCCGCCGACTACCTGGCCTGGGAGGCCGCCCAACCCGAACGCCACGAATACATCGACGGCGAGGTGTTCGCCATGGCCGGCGCGGAAGACCGGCACGTCACGGTGGCGATGAATCTGGCATTTGGCCTGCGCCAGCACCTCAGCGGCAGCCCCTGCCGCACGTACATGAGCGACATGCGGCTGCATGTGGCCGCCGCCAACAGCTATTTCTATCCCGACGTGCTGGTGACCTGCAGTGCGCTGGACCAGGCCAGCGCGATGGTCAAGACTGAACCCAAACTGATCGTGGAAGTGCTCTCGCCAACTACTGCGGCCTATGACCGAGGGTTGAAGTTCAGTCACTACCGCACACTGAAAAGCTTGGAGGAATACGTGCTCGTGGATCTGGATACGCGCGCCACGGACTGCTACCGCAAAGGCGCCGACGGTTTGTGGGTGCTGCATCCGTTCGCCCGTGGCGAGGCCGTCGAACTGGCCAGCGTCGCATTGACGGTGCCTGCGGCCCAGTTGTTCGCCGAGGTGACCGAAAGCTGATCGGCTGCACGGGAACTCGGAGCCCGCCAAGAACCACCAGCGGGGGCCTGATAGTGGCACCAGGGGTTATTCTGGCGGGCACGATCTGCGCCAGGACTGGACAAGGCATTTGACATTGATCACTTGCGGCACAACTTCCTGTTCAGCCGCTGACGGTCATCGTTTCGCGCGGACAGATCGACCTGCGTTGCGTCGCGCGGACTGCCATCAAGGCGCTCTGGCATGTCACGGTGACGACAGTGGTCCACGGCTGACCGTCTGCAGTGCCGGTTCACCGCGTGCGGTGCCAGGCTTCAGACAAGCCCCAGCTGCTGGTGGATGGTCTGCATCAACTGCCCCGGGCTGAACGGCTTCAGCAGGTAGGCATCTGCGCCTGCCGCGTGGCCAGCCTGGATATCGTCCTGGCCCCGCAATCCGGTCAACAGGATGACGCACGGGGGTATCGGATGGGATTTGATCGCCCGGCACACCTGAAGCCCGTGCAATGCGCCAGGCATCACGACATCGAGCACCACCAGATCGGGCTTGAGCTCCAGTGCCATCGCCAGCCCCAGGTCTCCACTATCGGCTTCGTGGACACTGTGGCCTTCCATCTGGACCGCCATCCGGATCAACCGGCGGATGTCGTCCTGGTCTTCGACGATCAGGATCGACTTCCGCTGCTGGGGGCTGTCTGGCCTGGCAGCCCGGTGCGTCTGGTACGTACTGCGAAGGTCGTCGGCCACCCACTCCATCTGCAGGGTCGCCGCCTGAGAAAAGCCGGTCGGGTGCGGCGCAGGAGTCTCGTCTGGCGCTGGTTCGTCTTGCAGGCCGCAGTGCAGCACTACCCTGGATGGCCGGGCAGTTCGGATGGTCAGGCCACCTGTATCTCTGGCGGATCGAGCCGGGCACGCACCGCGATCC
>JBIKTP010000444.1:0-3514 GCA_044348035.1 Burkholderiaceae bacterium | reverse complement strand
ACTTGAGCGAATCCCGCTCCTGCGTGAGGGCCTCGACCTGGCTGGCCAGCAGCGCATTCGTGCGCTGCAGTTCGGCATGGCGCACCAGCAGGCGCTCCACCCGTTCGGCGATCAGGTCGATGTGGGACTGATTCGACATAGGCAGTGAATTGTAGGGTTTGGCACTGCAGCCCTGGCGTAAAATCCACGGGTTGGTGCTCGCAGTGTGGTTCGCATGCTGCAGTTCAACGGGAAGCAGGAGGGTTGGCCGCCAAAGGCCCGCCTAACCTGCGCTGCCCCCGCAACGGTAAGTGGACGCGCCCTCGGGCGCCGCTTCCATCACGGCCACTGGGTGCTCTGAACAAGCACCTGGGAAGGCGATGGATGTTGTTTCCACCAGCCCGGATACCGGCCGACACGGTGGAGACACGCCTGCGTGGCTCCGTGACGCCCATAGCTGTCGGGGAAGACGGCCAGGGTTCCTGTTGACGGTTTTTTCATGAATCATTGTGCTTTTCCCATGCCGGCAAAGGTATTCGCACGCCTGTCGCTGGTATCCCTGGTCGTGGCTGCCACCAGTCCTGCCATGGCCCAGACGCGCCTTCCGGAGGTGGTGGTGACTGCCACCCGGTTTGCCGAGCCTGCTGCGGCGCTGCCCTTCGGAGTGAGTGTCATCACGGCCGACGAGATCCAGGCCGCGGGTGTTGGATCGGTCAACGAGGCCGTAATGAAATTGCTGGGTGTGGTGGGCCGCATCGATACTTCGGGCGGAAACAACTATGCGCTGGATCTGCGCGGTTTCGGCGTCACTGCCGGCAACAACCAGATCGTGATCGTGGATGGTCTGCGCCTGAATGAGGCAGACCTCAGTTCCGCCGGGCTGTCGTCGATCCCGATTGCATCCGTGGCGCGTATCGAAGTGTTGCGCGGTACTGGTGCGGTGTTGTATGGCGAGGGTGCGACGGGTGGTGTGATCGTCGTGACCACCAAGGCCGGCATCGGCGCGCAGCGCAAGTCCTCGGCGCAGCTCTACGGTGCCACCGGCAGCATGGGTCTGCGCGAGACGCGTGGCACGGCAGTGATCGCTGCGAGCGGCTTTTCTCTGGACATGACGGCCAGCCAGCGCGGCAGCGATGGCCACCGGGTCAACTTCGCTTCCGAGTCCGATGCGGTATCGGTGACCGGCCAATGGACCAACGACTGGTTGCGCCTGGGCGCGCGCCTGGGCCGCGATGCATTGTCCAGTGGCCTGCCGGGTGCGCTCAGCAACCTGCAGTTTGCCGCCGATCCACGGCAGGCGAATTCGCTGACCGAATACGGCGCCAGCCAGAACCACCAGGGCGGCCTGTTCGCCGAGGCACTGTTCGGCGACTGGCAGATTGCGGCCGATGTCAACCGCCGTGTGAAGCGCTACGACAGCCTGACTTTCGGCGCGCGGTACGCCTACGATGTCGAGTCCACCAATGCCAGCGTGCGTGTCCGCCATGAGGGCGCATGGGGCGGGTTCTCCAATGCGTTCGTGGCCGGCCTGGACCGGGGGCTGTGGGAGCGCACGATCGTCCAGTCGCTGTTCACACCGGCCGGTACACGGGGCCGGGCGGAAAGCTCGGCCCTGTATGTCAGGAACGATCTGACGCTTGCCGGCAGCCGCACGCGCGTGTCGCTGGGCTGGCGTGCCGAGTCCATCCAGAAGCTGGAAACCCTGTCCGCCGCTGCCATCGATGACCGCCAGCATGCCTGGGAGGCTGGCGTGAGCCAGCCCGTGGGCGCGGCGACCACGCTGTATGGCCGCGTCGGAAGCAGTTTCCGCCTGGGCAATGTGGACGAGTTCTCGTTCACCAACCCGGCGGTCACCCTGCGCCCGCAGACTTCACGCGATGTGGAGGTGGGGGCGCGCTGGAAGAACGCCAGCAGCGCCCTCGAGGCGCGCTGGTACAGCAGCCGCCTGCGCGACGAGATCGGGTACGACCCCTCGGGCAACGGCCCGTTCGGCCCGTTCGGCGCAAACATCAACTTCGATCCGACGAAACGCCAGGGCCTGGAATTCGAGGGCCGCCACCTGCTGACCCCCGCGCTGGACCTGCGGTTCATGGCTGCCTGGCGGCAGGCCCGGTTCACGGCCGGCCCGTTTGCCGGCAGCGACATGTTGCTGGTGCCCCGCCGCACGGTCGCGCTCCGGGCAGACTGGCGGCCGGCACCCGGCCACACCCTCAATGCCGGCGTGCAGTGGGTCTCCGCGCAGACACCGGACTTTGCCAACACGTGCACCATGCCGGCCTATGCCACGGCCGATCTGCGGTATGCCTACCAATGGGGCGCAGCCGAAGTTGCGCTGGGCGTCAGCAACCTGACCGACCACAAGTACTACACGCTGGCCTTTGGCTGCACTGCAGGTGGCCTGGCGACCTCGCTGTATCCGGAGGCCGGCCGCGCCTTCACGGCATCCTTGCGCTACCAGTTCTGAGCATGCCCAACGCCGACGATCCCTCCTCCGTGGCGGCCACCCTGGGCCCGCAGCGTATCGTCTGCCTGACGGAAGAGACCACCGAGTGGCTCTATCTGCTGGGCCAGCAAGACCGCATCGTCGGTGTCTCGGGCTACACGGTGCGGCCTGCACGCGCGCGCCACGAGAAGCCGCGCGTGAGTGCCTTTCTCAGCGCCAAGATCGACAAGATCCTGGCGCTCGAGCCCGACTGTGTGTTTGGCTTCTCCGACCTGCAGGCGGACATCGCGTCGACCCTGATCCGCCACGGTATCCAGGTGACCGTGTTCAACCAGCGCAGCGTGGCCGAGATCTTCTCCATGCTGTTCCAGGTGGCGGCCATGGTCGGTGAGGCGGCGCAGGGCTTGCAGCGCATCGGGGGGATGCAGGCAGAACTGGACCGCATCGCCGCCGCCGCCGCCGCCCTGCCGCGCCGGCCACGGATGTATTTCGAGGAATGGGACGTGCCGCCCATCAGCGCCATCCGCTGGGTGTCGGAGCTGCTGGCCATCGCAGGCGGCGACGACTGCTTCCCCGAGCTGGCGCTGCAGTCACTGGGCAAGAACCGCATCATCGGGGATGGCGCCGAGATCGTGCGCCGCGACCCGGAGATCATCATCGGGTCCTGGTGCGGCAAGAAATTCAGGGCCGAGAAGGTGGCCTCCCGCGAGGGCTGGCAGGGGGTGGCGGCCGTGCGTGATCGGCAGTTGTTCGAGATCAAGTCGGCGGACATCCTGCAGCCCGGGCCGGCAGCACTGACAGACGGTGTGGCGCAGTTGCACCGCATCGTGATGGACTGGAGTGCGCGGCATGGCTGAGGCCGCCATCGCGCACAGTGAACTGATCGTGGGCGGCCAGAAGAGCGGCAAATCCCGCCGTGTCCAGGATCTGGAAGCACAGCCGTCCCGACACCCTGGTGGTGGTGGACTGCCGCCCCACCTGAAGAACAGCCCATGACACACCGGCTGTCGTCTTCATCGCACCGCCCCGCCCACTGGTTGCGCGTGGCGATGCTGCTGTGCCTGGCCCTTTGCCAGCGGGCGGTTGCACTGG
>JBIKTP010000443.1:0-3517 GCA_044348035.1 Burkholderiaceae bacterium | reverse complement strand
GTCCCATTCCACCCGCCCTGCGCCCAGGGCGGCCAGCCGCGCCGCTGCGTCCTTGAGCGGGCCTTCGGTACGGGCCACGATCACCACCGACACGCCATCCTGCACCAGGGCCTGTGCACAGGCATGGCCCAGCCCCGCGCTGGCGCCACACACCAGGGCTTTGCGGCCGGAAATGCCGAGATCCATCGCCTGCTCTCCTCAGTCTGCGGCCAGGGGCACGGTCTGGCGCAGATCCACATCCAGACGCGCCCAGGCGTCGATCTCGACACACAACTCCGGAAACACCAGGCCGCTGACGGCGACCAGCGTGGACGTCGGTGTGTGCGCACCAAAAAACTCACGGCGTGCGCGGCCCACGCCTTCCTTGTCGGCGATGTCGGTCACATACACCACGGTCTTGACGATGTTGTGCCGGTGGCCGCCCGCCGAATGCACCAGGGCTTCGAGTTTTCGCAGCACCATCAGCGCCTGCGCGTACGCATCCAGCGGGGCGCCGCGCTGGGCCGCATCCCGGCTGGCGGGGTGGGCGGTCATGCCCGACAGCACCACGTCCTGGCCGATGCGGTAGGCATTGGTCCAGGTCGCGGTGGGCAGGTCCGGCACGGCCGGGCACTGGATCCTGTCGATCGGGGTCATGCTGATGCCTCCTTGCCGCTCACTGGCCGCCGGCTCGCACGCGCGCGATGATGCGCTCGCGCACCGGCACGAAATCGTAGGTGGGGTAACACTGCGTGCTGAACACGCCCCAGGCCGAGCGCTCCAGTTCCAGGTTGACCAGCCCCAGCAGATGCGGCGGCACTTCCAGCGTGACGATCTGGCCCAGGCCCATGGCCACCGTCCAGGACACCACCCGCGTGCCCGGCACCGGGAATCGATCCCACCATTCGCTGGCCTTGAGCCGGGCCTGCACGTCGTCGAGCACCAGGCCCTCATGGTGCCGCAGCACGATGGTCAGCAGCATGTTCGGGTTGGGCGTGCCGGCTTCCGGCGGCGTGGGGGTTGCAGTCATGCGGCGTCTCCGTCAGCTGCCCGCCCAGGGCATCGGGTGGTCGTTGGTACCCCAGTAGAAACTCTTCTGGGCCGTGTACTCCAGGATGCCCAGGCGGCCCTTCTCGCGGCCGGTGCCGCTCATCTTCACGCCGCCAAACGGCGTGCTGACCGAGAACAGCTTGTAGGTGTTGATCCACACCGTGCCGGTCTGCAGCGCGCGGCCGATGCGCCAGGCGGTCTTGTAGTCGCGCGTCCAGATGCCCGAGGCCAGGCCGAAAACGTTGTCGTTGCACTGGGCCAGCAGGTCGGCCTCGTCGCTCCAGGGCAGCAGCGCCAGGACCGGGCCGAAAATCTCCTCCTGGCACATGCGCGCGCTGTTGGGCAGGCCTTCGATCACGGTGGGCAGGTAATAACTGCCCTTGTCGTAAAGGGCACCCGAAGGGCGCTCGCCACCAGCCAGCACCGTGCCGCCTTCGTCCCGCCCGAGCTGCACATAACGCTCCACGGTGGCACGGTGGCCCATGTTGACCAGCGGTCCCATCTGCGTGCGCTCGCTGGCCGGATCGCCGACCCGCAGCGCCTGGACACCCGCGAGCAGCCGGCGCCTGAATTCTTCGTACACGCTGGCATGCACGAAGGCGCGCGAACCCGCAATGCAGGACTCCCCCGAAGAGCTGAAGATGCCATAAAGCACCCCGGCCACCGCATGGTCCAGATCGGCATCGGGACACACGATGGTGGGCGACTTGCCGCCCAGCTCCAGCGAGGTCGGCATGAGCTTCTCGGCCGCCAGTCGCTGTATGCCCATGCCGACATTCGTGCCGCCGGTGAACGCGATGCGCCGGATGAGCGGGTGCTTGACCAGCGCGTCTCCCACGATGGAGCCCTTGCCCGGCAGCACGCTCACGATGCCGTCCGGCACACCGGCCTGCTGCGCGATGCGCGCCAGCTCGATCGCCATGCGCGGCGTGATCTCGGCTGGCTTGAACACGATGGCGCAGCCGGCTGCCAGCGCGGGCGCCATCTTCTGCGCCTCGCTGGCGATCGGCGAGTTCCAGGGCGTGATCGCGCCCACCACGCCCAGCGGCTCGTGCACGCTCATCGTGAAATAGTCGCCGCGCGCTGGGGTGAGCGTGTCCTCCCAGGTCTCGCAGGCGGCCGCGAAGAACTGGAAGGTGCCCGCCGCGCTGGCCACCAGCGCGCGGGTCTCGTTGATCGGCTTGCCGTTGTCCAGCCGCTGCAGCTGGGCCAGCTCCTCGGCGCGTTCGCGGATGCCGGCGGCGATGCGGTGCAGGATCGTGGCGCGCTCATGCCGCTTGAGCTTGGCCCAGGCGGGTTGCTGGCGCACGCGCTCGGCGGTCTGCACGGCTTCGTCGACATCGGCAGCGGTGGCCGCATGCAGCGTGGCCACGGTGCTGCCATCGGCCGGGTATTCGGTGCTGTAGAGCGGGCCGCTGGCGTCGCGCCAGGTGCCGGCCATCAGGGTCTGGATCGTGGAGGTCATGGCGGGCTCAGAGGGTGACCGCTGCAACGCGGTTTTCCAGGAAACGCAGCGCCGACAACACCGTCAGCGCCGAGGTCTTGGGGTTGTCGGGCAGCGGCTTGCCGCGCATGGTGAGCTGCATCTCGCCGAAAGCGCCGCGCACGTCGATCTCATGGATGTTGTCGCGCACGCCGGGGTCGGCGATCAGGCGCACCCGCGTGGCGTCCAGCCCCAGGCCGGCCAGCGACAGCGTGGCCGCCACGTTGGCGTTCTTGGGGTAGAGCCGGGCGGCATCCCGTGCGCTGCCCTCGAAGATCACGAACGGCGCCTGCAGCGTGTCCAGGTCGACCAGCGCCTGGGCAGGGGAACCGCGCCAGCCGGCCGGCGGCTTGCGGCCGGTGTAGGTGACGGCCTCCAGGCCGGCGATGCGGGCTGCTGCGATGGCATCCACGCCGCCGATCGCGCCCGGCAGCAGGTGCAGCTGCGCGCCACCGCGCCGCGCCGCATCGGCCAGTTGCTCGGGCAGGCCCGGCTCGGACAGCGCGCCGACCGACAGCACCGCACATTCCACCCCCCGCTCCAGTGCCGGCAGCACATGCTCCACCAGTGCGCCGTGGCCGGCACATTCCAGCAGCAGGCAGGCAGCCTCGGGCACCTCGGTCACGACGCGGGTGCCGCTGGCCACGGCCGCCTGCGTCGCGGCCAGGCTGCGCGCGGACACCACCACGGTGTCGATCTGCAGCCGGGCATGGCCCTGCAGGCGCTGGTAGACCGAGCGCCCGATGGCCCCGAAACCGATCAGCGTGAGCCGGCGCATCGCGCTTCAATCCTTCTTCAGAATCGGACCGGCAAACTTGGCGGCGAACGGCCCCCAGGCCTTCATGTCGACCTCGATCAGCACCGGCCCCTGCACGCGCAGCGCCTGCGCCAGCAGGTCTGCCGTCTGGCCCGGCTCGGACAGACTGAAATGCGGCACCTTGAGGCTGGCGCACAGGCCGGCGAACTCGGGGTTGAGCAGGTCCACATAACAGTGGCGGCTACCGT
>JBIKTP010000441.1:0-3521 GCA_044348035.1 Burkholderiaceae bacterium | reverse complement strand
ATGAAGTTTGCCGCTGACATCCGCAAGACCCATGTCGACAGCCCGCTCGGGCCCCTGGTCCTGGCCGCCACCGACCTGGGCCTGGCGGGCCTGTGGTTCGACGACCAGAAACACCAGCCGGCGTGGACGGACTGGCCCGAGCGCGACGACGACCCCTTGCTACTGCAGGCCGTGGCCGAACTGCAGGAATACTTCGACGCGACCCGCACGGCATTCACGCTGCCCCTGGACCTACGGGGAGGCACGCCGTTCCAGCAGTCGGTATGGCAGGCGCTGCTGCTCATTCCCTATGGCGTCTGCACCACCTACGGAACACTCAGCGGCGCACTGGACAGACCCCAGGCCGTGCGCGCCGTCGGCACGGCGGTCGGCCACAACCCGCTGGGTATCATCGTGCCTTGCCACCGAGTCCTCGGTGCCGACGGATCACTCACCGGGTATGCCGGGGGTCTGGGCCGCAAGGCCGCCCTGCTCACCCTGGAATCCGGCGCGCGCGATCCGGATGCATTCACGCTGACTGCATGACCTTCAAGACCACCGGCCTGGAGTTCCTGGCCCTGGCCGCCATCTGGGGCTCGTCGTTCCTGTTCATGCGGATCGGTGGCGCCGAGTTCGGTGTTGTCGCCACCGCTGGCGTGCGGGTGGCCATCGGGGCACTGGTGCTGTTGCCGCTGCTCTGGTTCAGCGGGCACTGGGCCGAACTGCAGCGCAATGCCTTGCCGGTGCTGTTCATCGGCACGCTGAATTCGGCGCTGCCGTTCGCGCTGTTTGCGTATGCCGTGACATCGATCAGCACCGGCTTGTCGGGCATCCTGAATGCCACGGTACCGCTGTTCGGCGCACTGATCGCCTGGGCCTGGCTGAAGGACCGCCCCCGGCCCAGCCGCGTCCTGGGTCTGGTGATCGGTTTTGGCGGTATCGCGCTGCTGGCCAAGGACTCCGCCAGCTTCAAGCCTGGCGGGAGCGGCTGGGCCGTGCTGGCCTGCCTGCTGGCGGCCGTGTGTTACGGCTATGCCGCAAGTTTCACCAAGAAGTACCTGGCCGGGGTGCACTCGCTGGCGACTGCGGCAGGCAGCCAGCTGGGCGCGGCCCTGGTGCTCGCCTTGCCTACCGTGTGGTTCTGGCCAGCGCAGATGCCGGGCACCCGATCCTGGCTGGCGCTGGCGGTGCTCGGCGTGGTGTGCACCGGCATCGCCTACATCCTCTACTTCCGGCTGCTGGAACGCCTGGGGCCGGCACGGGCCGTCACGGTCACTTTCCTGGTGCCGGTGTTCGCGATCCTCTACGGCACCCTGTTGCTGGGCGAAACCCTCACGCCGTGGATGATCGGTTGCGGGCTGGTGGTGGTGCTGGGTACATCGCTTGCGGCCGGGGTGCTGCCGCTGCGTTCAGTGCCCCGCTGAATCGCTCGCACGGCGCTGGATCAGATCCCACGGATTGCCCCACGGGTCCTCGAACACGGCCACCGTGCCATACATCTCGTGGCGCGGTGCCTCGCGAAAATGTACGCCGTGCGCCAGCATGTGGGCATGGTCGGCATTAAAGTCGTCCGTCTCCAGGAAGAACACCACCCGCCCGCCGCCCTGGCGCCCCACGCAGGCCCGTTGCTGTTCGTTGGCGGCGCGGGCCAGCACCAGTCCCGTGCCCGGCGCGCCGCCGCGCGGCACCACGCGCACCCAGCGCTTGCCCCCGCCCTGCGCCACATCCTCGGCCAGCTCGAAGCGCAGCACCGTCGTGAAAAAGGCGATGGCCGGGTCGTAGTCCGGCACCAGCACCGCCACACCCGTCAGGGACTGGGTCACAATTTGCTCCCTCCGTATCCATCTCGGAATCAACGCCACCACCGGCGATTGTGCCCGCCCACCGCCATGCCCATCGACCCGACCGCCACCACCGCCTACCCCCCCATCGAACCCTACCGCACCGGCATGTTGCATGTCGATGCGGTCCACACCTTGTACTGGGAAGAATCGGGCAACCCGCAGGGCGTGCCGGTGCTGTTCCTGCATGGCGGCCCGGGCTCGGGCACCTCGCCGCGGCACCGGCAGTTCTTCGACCCGGCGCATTACCGCATCGTGCTGTTCGACCAGCGTGGCGCGGGCCGGTCCACACCGCTGGGCGAGTGGCGTGACAACACCACGGCGCACCTGGTGGCCGACATCGAGCAGCTGCGCGCGATGCTGGGCATTTCACAGTGGCTGGTGTTCGGCGGCTCCTGGGGCTCCACGCTGGCGCTGGCCTACGGTCAGGCCCACCCGCAGGCCTGCCTGGGCTTCGTGCTGCGTGGCATCTTCCTGTGCACCCAGGCCGAGATCGACTGGTTCCTGTACGGCATGGGCTGGTTCTTTCCGCATGCGCGCGAGCAGTTCGTGGGGGGTGTTACCGAGAGCGAGCGCGGCGACCTGCTCTCGGCCTATTGCCGGCGGCTGTTCAGCGACGATGCCACCGAAAGCCTGGCTGCCGCGCGGCGCTGGAGCAGCTACGAGGGCAGTTGCCTGCAACTGCTGCCCGACCCCGACGTGCAGCAGAAGTACGACAGCCCGGCCGTCGCGCTGGGCATCGGCCGGCTGGAGGCGCACTACTTCCGGCATCGGGGCTTCTTCGAACCCGACCAGCTGATCCGCCACATCGACCGCATCCGCCATCTGCCGGGCGTGATCGTGCAGGGCCGCTACGACGTGATCTGTCCGCCGGCCACTGCCTGGCGGCTGCACGAGGCCTGGCCGCAGGCCCGCTTCCAGGTGGTGGAGGATGCCGGCCATGCGGCCTTTGAGCCGGGAACCGAAGCGGCGCTGGTGGCAGCCACCAACCAGTTCCGCGACCAGGGGCATTTCCAGCGCGTCAGCCATGCCGGGCCATGAACCACGCCTGACACGGGCCCTGCGCGACCTGCTGCACACACACCGGGTCGGCGCGCTGGGCACGCTGGCGCCGGATGGTGCACCACAGGTCTCGATGGTGCCCTTTGCGCTGGCGCCACAGGCCGGCTGCCTGGTGCTGCATGTCAGTGCGCTGGCGGCCCACACCCGGAACCTGCAGCAGGCCCCGACGGCCTCGCTGCTGGTGATGCAGGCCGAGGTGGCCGGCGAGCCGGTGCATGCATTGCCGCGGGTCACGCTCGACTGCCAGGCCGCCACCCCCGACGCCGGCAGCGCCACCTGGGAAACATGCCGGGCCGCCTACCTGGCACGGTTTCCCGAGGCCGAGCCGATGACGCACCTGGGTGATTTCCGCTTTGTCATGCTCACGCCCACCGGTGCACGGCATGTGGCGGGGTTCGGTGCGGCCCGCAGCGTGGACACCGACGAACTGGCTCAGGTGCTGCGCGGCTGAGGCTGCCCTGGCGCGTCAGGCGGACCCGGCCGCCCAGAACGCGAGCGAATCCAGCCCCCCCACCGGCCGAACCGCCGGCGTGGCGACGTCACCGGCCGTCCAGCACATGGCGGGCGACGTCGCCCAGCGTCTGGAAAATCCGGTCCGGGTGCGCATCGGCAATCGGACGCCCTGCGTTGTAGCCATAG
>JBIKTP010000442.1:0-3521 GCA_044348035.1 Burkholderiaceae bacterium | reverse complement strand
GCCGGTGGCCTGCAGGCCCTTGAAGTCGAAGCGCCGGCTGTCCATCAGGTGCGAGGGCGCGACATTCTGCAGCGCCGAGAACATGCTCTCGATGCGCCCGGGAAATTTTTTGTCCCAGTCCTGCAGCATCTGGCCGACCTGCTTGCGCTGCAGGTTGGTCTGGCTGCCGCACAGCGTGCACGGGATGATGGGGAACTGCCGGTGCGCCGCCCAGCGCACGAGGTCTTTCTCGGCCACCAGCGACATCGGGCGGATCACGATGTGGCGCCCGTCGTCGCTGACCAGCTTGGGCGGCATGCCCTTGAGCTTGCCGCCGAAGAACATGTTGAGGAAGAAGGTCTGCAGGATATCGTCGCGGTGGTGGCCCAGCGCGATCTTGGTGGCGCCGAGTTCGTCGGCCACCCGGTACAGGATGCCGCGGCGCAGCCGGCTGCACAGGCTGCACAGCGTCTTGCCCTCGGGGATGACGCGCTTGACGATGGAGTAGGTGTCCTGGTTCTCGATGTGGAAGGGCACACCGAGCTCGCCCAGGTAGCGCGGCAGCACGTCCTCGGGAAAGCCGGGCTGTTTCTGGTCGAGGTTGACCGCGATCAGGTCGAAATGCACCGGCGCGCGCGCCTGCATCTTGAGCAGGATGTCGAGCATGGCGTAGCTGTCCTTGCCGCCGCTCACGCACACCATGACCTTGTCGCCCTCCTCGATCATGTTGTAGTCGGTGATGGCCTGCCCGACCAGCCGGCACAGGCGCTTCTCGAGCTTGTGGGTTTCGCGTTCGATCATCATCATCGTCGTCATCACCATTGCCCTGTATCTACCCGGATGGCCACTTCGCAGTCGTCGAAGATCTCCAGCTTGGCGATCTTCACCCGCACCCCGACCACGCCGGGCAGCTGCATCAGGCGGCGCGCGAGCTTGCCGATCAGGGTTTCGAGCAGGTTGACGTGTTTCTCGGTGCACTCGTCGATGATGATCTGGCGGATCTTGCGGTAGTCCAGCACATGGTTGATCTCGTCGTCGACCGGGTGCAGCGCCTGCGTGCCGAGGTTGAGCTCGGCGTCGACCTGGATGGGCTGGGGCGCGATCTTCTCGTTCTCCAGGATGCCGAGGTTGGCGGCAAAACGCAAACCGGTCAGCGTGAGGATCTGCGTGCCGCGGGGCTTGTTCATGGGGCGAGGGGTCCGAGAAAAAAGGGGGGAGCGCTGCGCAAGCCTCGGCGGCTTACATCAGCGAAAAATCGCGCTCGAAGCGCATCAGGTGCTGGCCGCCGTCGACCACCAGCGTGGTGCCGGTAATGGATCGGTTGTCGAGGGCGAAGCGCACCGTGGCCGCGACATCCTCGGGTGTGGAGGAGTGCTCCAGCAGCGCCATCTTGTGGCGCGCCTGGAACTGTGCGTCGCTCAGCAGGTTGCTGGTCAGCGTGAGCCCGGGCGCCACACCCACCACGCGTACATGGGGCGCCAGGGCCAGCGCCAGCATGGTGTTGGCCGCCTCCAGCGACGCCTTGGACAGCGTGTAGCTCATGAAGTCCGGGTTCTGGTTCCACAGCTTCTGGTCCAGCAGGTTGACCACGGCGCCACGCGCTGCCTGCCCGGCAGAGCGCTGCTCCTGCACATGGCTGTGCAGGCCCTGCGCCAGCAGGATCGCGGCACCGGCATTGCTGCGCATGTGTTTCTCCATGGCAGCGAAGCTGAAGCTTGTCGCGTCGTCGTGCTCGAAGGTGGAGGCGCTGTTGACCACTGCATCGAGGTGGCCGAAGTGCGCGATGACGCGGGGTACCAGGTTGCGCACCGCTGCCTCGTTGCCGAGGTTGGCCCGGAAGCTGGCGCTGTTGCCCGAGAGCGCGGTGCATTCCTGGCTGGTGCGCCGGGCGTCCTCCACCGAATCGCGGTAGTGCACCGCCACCTGCCAGCCCGCGCGCGCCAGTGCGAGCGCGATCTCGCGCCCGAGCCGCTTGGCGGCGCCAGTGACGAGCACGGTGCGGGTGGAGGTGGTGGTGGCAGAAGACATTCGCGGACAATCCGGGCGAGATGGAAACAGCCCAGAGTTTAACGACCACACCCGATGCGCACCTGCGCGAGGTCATCACCCGGCATGGCGGCTGGATCGGGTTCGACCGCTTCATGCAGGAGGCGCTGTATGCGCCTGGCTGGGGCTATTACGCCCGGGGAGACGGCCAGTTCGGCCGGCGCCCGTCCGGCGCGACCGATGGTGGCGGCGGCGATTTCGTGACCGCCCCGGAGCTGAGCCCCTTCTTCGGCCGCGCACTGGCGGTACAGGTGGGGCAGGCGCTGGCGCAGACCGGCACGCGCGAGATCTGGGAGTTCGGCGCCGGCTCCGGGGCCCTGGCGGCGCAGCTGCTGACGGCCCTGGGGCCGCAGGTCGACCGCTACACGATCGTCGACCTGTCCGGCAGCCTGCGCGCCCGCCAGCAGCAGACCCTGGCCGGCTTCGGCGACACGGTGCGCTGGGTCGACCACCTGCCCGAGCGGCTGCAGGCCGTGGTGGTGGGCAACGAGGTGCTGGACGCGATGCCGGTGCAACTGCTGATGCGCCGTGCGGGCGTCTGGCATGAGCGCGGCGTTTCGCTGGACCCTGACACCGGGCGGCGCGTCTGGTCCGACCGGCCCACCGCGTTGCGCCCGCCCCTGGAGATTGCGCACGACCACGACTACCTGACCGAGATCCACCCGCAGGCCGAGGGTTTCGTGCGCATGCTGGGCGACCGGCTGGAGCGCGGCGCGGCCTTCCTGATCGACTACGGTTTTCCCGAGCGGGAGTACTACCACCCCCAGCGCAGCACCGGCACGGTGATGTGCCATCGCGCACACCGCATGGACGCCGACCCGCTGGAGGATGCCGGCGACAAGGACATCACCGCGCATGTGAACTTCACCGGCGTGGCGCTGGCGGCGCAGGAGGTGCCGGGTTTCGGCGTGCTGGGCTACACCTCGCAGGCCCGTTTTCTGCTGAACTGCGGGCTGTTGTCCCTGCTGGAGGGCGCCTCGCTGGCCGAGCGCACGATGGCGCAGAAGCTGCTGATGGAGCACGAGATGGGCGAGCTGTTCAAGGTGATCGGCTTCTTCCGCGGTGCCCCCTGGGAAGCAACCGGTTTCGCCCACGGCGACCGGACGCACACCCTGTAGCCCGGGCATCCGCATGTTCCGCTGGCTGCTGGTCATCTTTCTCGCCCTGCTGCTCATCAACTGGCTGTCGCCGCTGCTGGGCAAGCTGGGGTTCGGCAAGTTGCCGGGGGACTTCCGGTTCAAGCTGTTCGGGCGGGAATGGTTCATTCCGCTGACGACGACCGTGATGCTGAGCGTGGTGGCGGCCGTGATCGCCAAGTTTGTATGACGCGGTGTGGGGGGTGCCGCTGGCGTTGGCGCGCTCCCGGGAACACCTTGGCGTTGGCGCTTGTCTTCTTGGCTCGTGCCGCTGGGACTACCTTGGCGTTGGCGCGCGTCGCGGCAGGCGGTGCCCGGTGGGGGCGCTCAGCGACGCGGTCGGGCGCTGAACGCGCCGAC
>JBIKTP010000440.1:0-3527 GCA_044348035.1 Burkholderiaceae bacterium | reverse complement strand
GTCGACCAGGCCGCTGGCGATGCGAAAGGTCTCCTCGCCCACCAGCTTGACGGCGGTGCCATCCGAGAAAAGCCCCACATCCTGCAGCGTCACGCGCTTTCCGGCGCTGACCGACTGCGCCATCGCGTCCGAGTCGTTCATCTGCACGCCGATCACGCGGATGCCGGGGCGCACCGCCTTGATGTAGTTGGCCACACCCGACACCAGCCCGCCGCCGCCGATGGCCACGAACACCGCATGCAGCTCGCCCTGGTGCTGGCGCAGGATCTCCATGCCCACGGTGCCCTGGCCGGCGATCACGTCCGGGTCGTCGAAGGGGTGCACGAAGGTGAGGCCCTGCTCGTCCTGCAGCTTCAGTGCCTGCGCATGCGCGTCGGAGTAGCTGTCGCCGGCCAGAACGATCTCGGCGCCGAGCGTCTTGACCGCATCTACCTTGACCTGGGGCGTGGTGGTCGGCATCACGATCACCGCCCGGCAGCCCAGCTTGTGGGCACTCAGCGCGACGCCCTGGGCATGGTTGCCGGC
The DNA here is from genome assembly GCA_044348035.1 of Burkholderiaceae bacterium. Classification (GTDB taxonomy): domain Bacteria; phylum Pseudomonadota; class Gammaproteobacteria; order Burkholderiales; family Burkholderiaceae_C; genus CAISIP01. The sequence continues at coordinate 3,002 of JBIKTP010000440.1, read as the reverse complement.
TGACGCGCAGATCACGCCCTTTGCCAGCTGCTCGGGGGACAGCTGCACCATGCGGTTGTAGGCGCCGCGCAGCTTGAAGCTGCGCACCGGCTGCTGGTCCTCGCGCTTGAGCAGGATCTTGTTGTGCAGGCGCCGGCTGAGGTTGCGGGCCGGCTCCAGCGGCGACTCGACGGCAACATCGTATACGCGGGCGGTCAGGATCTTCTGCAGGTAATCGGAGGGGGTCAGCGCTGTTTTTTTCATGGGGATGCGAGGTGCGTCCGGGGGATGATAAGCGCCAGCTCCCCGGCGCAGGACGCGGCTGCAGGGCTATAGTTCGGCCTTCAACCACAGGAGAGCCTCGCACCATGGAATGCACAGTCAGCTGGACCGGCGGCACGGGCACACGCTCGGGCATGGGATTCCTGGCCGAAACCGGCAGCGGCCACACCCTCATGATGGATGGCGCGCCCGATGCCGCCAAACCCGAGAACGGCGGGCAGAACCTCGCGCCCCGTCCGATGGAGACCCTTTTGGCAGGCGCCGGCGGCTGCACCGCCTACGACGTGGTGCTGATCCTCAAGCGCGGGCGGCATGATGTCCGCCACTGTTCGTGCAAGCTCACCGCGCAGCGGGCCGACACCGACCCCAAGGTGTTCACGGCGATCCACATGCATTTCACGGTGGTGGGCAAGGGCATTGCGCCCGCCGCCGTGGAGCGCGCGATCGCCATGAGCCATGACAAGTATTGCTCGGCCACCATCATGCTGGGCAAGACGGCGGCGATCACCACCAGTTTTGATTTGTCGGAGATTTAAGGTAGATTCCTGTCGTGGCGACCATCACATTTAACTCCTTGCGGGTCGCGGACAAGCTGAAATCGGCCGGGTTCACCGCCGAGCAGGCTGAGGCTGTTGTTCGGGTGATTGCCGAGGCGCAGGAGGATTTGGTCACGATCAAGGATCTCGATGCCGCGTTGTCCCCGCTCAAGACCGATCTCGCTGTGCTCAAGACCGAGGTCAGTCAAATTAAGTGGATGTTGGGTTTTGTCATAGGCGGCATCATCGCCATCCTCGCAAAACTACTGAGTCATTGAGATTTAGATCCGGTGCGCCACGGTCGTCATCACCTTGGCGGCCAGGCGCATCAGCCCCTTCACCGGGGGTGGCAATTCCACGGCGCCGGCCTGGCGCGCCTCCATCGCGTGGCGAGCCTCGTCGTCTTTCATCTGGGCCACGATGGCGCGTGATGCGTGGTCGTTCGGCGGCAGCCGGTCCATGTGGCCCTGCAGGTGGGCTTCGACCTGTTTCTCGGTCTCTACCACAAAACCCAGGCTGACCCGATCCCCCAGGCGCCCGGCCAGCAGGCCGAGCCCGAAAGCGCCTGCATACCACAAGGGATTGAGCAGGGAGCGGTGGGCACCCAGTTCGTCGAGGCGCTGCTGCGTCCAGGCCAGGTGGTCGGTTTCCTCGGCGCCGGAGCGTTCAAAGTGCCGCCGAAGCGCGGAATTGCGGGTGGCCAAGGCCTGCGACGCGTACAGCGCCTGCGCACAGACCTCTCCCACATGGTTGACCCGCATCAGCGCGCCGGCCAGGGCTTTTTCGTCGGCGCTCAGTTCGCTGGCCTGGCCGGGCAGGGTCGGGCAGGCGCGCGAGGCGTGGGGTGGGGCAAAAAGGGTGCGCAGTGCTGCGTCTGCGCTGCCCAGAAGGGCATCCAGGGATGTGGTGGTCATGGTGTAGCCCAGGCGAAAGGTGGTGTTGACGGTCGAGTCATACGGGTAAACCCGCATTGTGGGCCGGGTCCGTCGCTCGGGGCCGATCATGGCAACAAAACCCTGTCATCGACCCCCTGTTTTTTCAAGCTTGGCAGGCAAAAAAAGTCTGGCTTCTGCTTTTGTTGCAGCACTGCAACGAAAAAAACTTTACACAACAAAATTAAGGCCAAACTCTTTGCCAAACCCGGACGCCTCTGGTGCAATAGCTCCAACTTCCTGAAACAGGAGGTTGGCCCGGGGATCCGAACTCTCTACCGGAGCCCTATGTTTAACCTTGGAGAAACTTGAAATGAAAAAAACCCTCGTTGCACTGGCTGCCCTGGCAGCCGTAGGTGCCGCTTCCGCCCAGTCGACCGTCACCCTGTACGGCCGTCTGGACGCCAGCGTTGGCAAGAACACCCTCAAGCCCAACGCCGGCTATACCGCCACAACCGGTCAAACCGTGCAAGACCCAGGCCTGAATGTCAACGGCAGCAACATGTCCGGCAACCGCTGGGGCATGATGGGTACCGAAGACCTCGGCGGCGGCATGAAGGCCAAGTTCCAGCTGGAAAGCGGCTTCAACATTGACAACGGCACGAGCGCTCAAGGTGGTGCACTGTTCGGCCGTCACTCCTGGGTCGGCGTGGCTGGCGGCTTCGGTGAAGTGCGTCTGGGTCGCCAGACCACCATCGCTGCAGACGGCCCCTGGGCTGTCACCGGCGGTTACGCCAACTACGACGCTTGGAGCCGTTCCAGCGCCACCGGTTTCGGTAACTCCGGCAGTGTCGCTGCCGACGGTGTTCGCACCAACAACACCCTGAAGTACCTGACCCCCACCATGGGTGGCTTCACCGGTACCTTTGTCTGGTCGCCGAACGAAGACGGTACCGCCGCTGCGAGTGCCAGCCGCTACTGGAGCCTGGGTGCCGGTTTTGTCAACGGCCCCATCAACGTCCAGTTTGCCTACGAATCCACGAACCCCGGTGCCGTCACCACCAAGGCCTGGGCCCTGGCCGGTGCCTATGACCTGGGTGTTGCCCGTCTGAGCGCTTCCGTTCAGCGCGCCAGCCGCCTGACTGTGGATGACAAGGGTTATGCGCTCGGCGTCGGCGTCCCGCTCGGCCCCATGAGCCTGGACCTTGAGTACGCATCCGAGAAGACCGACGGCGGCACCAAGGCTAGCGCCTTGAACATCCGTGGCGTGTACAACCTGAGCAAGCGTACCAACGTGTATGTGTTCTTCACCGACGGCGTCGCCAAGACCGCC
>JBIKTP010000439.1:0-3528 GCA_044348035.1 Burkholderiaceae bacterium | reverse complement strand
CCTGGTTTCGGCGCAGACCGCCTACCCTTCCAAGCCGATCCGTTACATCGTCCCCGTCGTGGCGGGTGGCGGCAGCGACATGGTCGGGCGTACGGTGACCGAGCGCTGGGGCAAGCTTCTGAATCAGAGCTTCGTGGTCGACAACCAGGGCGGCGGCGGCGGGGTGATCGCCTGCCAGCTGACGGCACGGGCTGCGCCAGACGGCTACACCCTTCTGCAGGGTTATGTGGCCACGCATGGCACCAGTCCTGCGACCCGCAAGATCCCCTACGACCCGATGAAGGATTTCACCCCCATCGGCATGATCGGCGGCACACCGAATGTGCTGGTGGTGGATGCCAGGCTGCCGGCGCGCAACATCCAGGAGTTCATCGAGTATGTGCGCAAGAACCCCGGCAAGCTGAGTTATGGCTCGGCCGGGCAGGGGTCCCTGACCCATCTGACCATGGAACTTCTGAAGCTCCAGATCAATTCCTTCATGGTGCATATTCCCTACCGTGGCATCGCGCCCGCTTTCGCCGACCTGATCGGCGGCCAGACCCAGGCCATGTTTCCCGGGCTCGCCGCGGCCGTTCCGCATATCCGCTCGGGGCGGGTCCGTCCGCTCGCGGTGACCGGCTTGCAGCGCCATCCGCAGTTCAAGGACCTGCCAACGCTCGACGAGTCCGGCTTCAAGGGCTTCGACGCCCAGCAATGGTATGGCGTGATGGGGCCAGCCGGCATGCCTGCGGCCATCACGCGCCAGTTGAACGACAGCCTGGCGACGGTATTGAAGATGCCCGATCTGCGCGAAAAGCTGTCGATCGAGGCCATCGAGCCAATGCCCATGACACCCGATGCTTTCGGCGAGTTCGTGCGCCAGGACATCGCCCGCTGGACGCAGGTGGCGCGCGAGCGAAATATCCAGCTCGACAGCTGATTCGGCCCCCTTGGGGCTGCACCGTCCAGTGTGGCGCCCGCCCCCCAATGACCCCCACTCGCGAGAACGCACATGGCACGCAATACGCAGGTCTCCGCTGACCACAATGCCCCGCCCGTCACCCAGATCCTGGCCGAATTCGTGGCCACGCACCCCGGCTTCGCGGTCGGTGGCTGGTCTGCTGCGGTGGACCACGAAGCCCATCGAACCTTCCTGAACTGGTTTGGTTGCGCCGTTGGCGCAGCGCGCCACGAAGCGGCCGATGCCGCGCTGGCGGCGGTTCAGTTGCTGCAGCCTGCCGCCCAGGCGAGCCTGCTGGGGCGCTCGGAGCAGGTCGACATGGCGAGCGCCGCGCTGATCAACGGCATCACCTCGCACACCTTCGACTTCGATGACACCCACTTGAAGACGATCATTCACCCGGCAGGCCCGGTGGCCTCGGCGGTCATGGCGCTGGCCGAGCACACCGGCGCGAACGGTCGCGCGTTGATCGATGCGCTGGTGCTGGGAATCGATGTGTCCTGCCGCGTCGGCAACGCGATGTATCCTGACCACTACGACCGCGGCTGGCACATCACGGGCTCCACCGGCACGCTGGGGGCAGCAGCGGGGTGTGCACGTCTGCTCGGCCTGGACACGCGCCAGACCGCAATGGCGCTGGGCATCGCCGCCTCTCAGCCAGTGGGCGTGCGCGAGCAGTTCGGCACCATGACCAAGCCATTTCATCCGGGAGGCGCGGCCCGCAGCGGGCTGATGTCTGCGTTGCTGGCCAGCAAGGGCTTCACGGCCAGCCCCAAGGCCCTGGAGGCTCCCCGGGGGATGATGCAGACCGTGTCGACCAAGAACGACTGGCGCGAGATCACCGAAGCCCTGGGACAGCGCTTCGAGATCTCGTTCAACAGCTACAAGCCCTTTGCCTGCGGAATCGTGATCCACCCCAGCATCGATGCCTGTGCCCAGTTGCGCGCCCAGGGTGTGTTGCCCGAGCAGATCGAGCGCATCGAGCTCAAGGTGCACTCGCTGGTCCTGGAACTCACCGGCAAGAAGGAGCCTGCTGACGGGCTGCAGGCGAAATTCAGTGTCTACCATGGCTGTGCCGCCGGGCTGACCTTCGGCTGCGCAGCCGAGGGCGAGTTCTCGGATGCCATCGTGAACCGTCCCGACATGGTGGCCCTGCGACGCAAGGTGGTGGCGACGATCGACAACGCGATCGACGAAGCCAGCGCCGACGTCACCGCGGTGCTGCGAGACGGCCGGCGCGTGCAGGTGTTTGTGGAACATGCCATCGGCTCGGTGCAGAACCCCATGAGCGACGCGCAGCTGGAGGCCAAGTTCCACGGCCTGTCGGAGCCGGTGCTGGGCCTGGAACGCACCGGCAACCTGGTGAGGGCCTGCTGGGCCGTCGGGCAGGCAGGCGACGTGCGCGGCCTGGCTCGCCTGGCCAGGCCGTGATGCCCCTTCGTCTGCGCCCACGCTGATCCCGCACCCGCAAACCCCCGGCCAGATCCAGGCATATTCCGATTGACACTGAGGCGTTTTCGTATACGATTCTGAGCGCCTGGCTGCTGACGCTGGGCCCCGCACCCACCTGTTCCGCCCTTCAAAACCACTGGAGACACACCATGATTGCCAAGAACCTGCTCGCCACACTCGGCGTGGTCTTGTTTGCCGCCACGGCGGCGCAGGCCCAGCCTGCCGATTACCCGGTCAGCCGGGTCACCCTGGTCACGCATTCCAGCCCTGGCGGGGGCACCGACGTGTTCCTGCGCGACCTTAGCAAGCAACTCGCCACCGTGATGAAGACCAACTTCGCGGTCGAGAACATCCGGGGCGGAAGCGGCGCCACCGCAGTGGCTGCCGTGGCCAAGGGTGCTCCCGATGGCTCCATCTTCTACGGCACCACACCCACCTACATCCAGACGACCCTGCTGTCCAAGCCGCCCGTGGGTTACGACGGCCTGGATCCCATGGTCATCGTGTTCCTCGATCCGGAAATCATCTACACCCGGGCCGAATCGCCCTACAAGTCCCTGACGGACGTGATCAACTTTGCCAAGGCCAATCCCGGCAAGTCGCGCTGGGGCGCCTCCAACCCGGCGTCGCTGGAACGCATCGCGATGGAGCGGCTGTCGCGTGCCGCAGGTGTCAAGGTGCCGATCGTGAGCCATGAGGGCGGTGGCGACCAGATGATCGGGGTGCTCAATGGCACCTACGATATCGGCATTGGCGAGATGCAGGAGATCCAGGGCCAGCTCGAGGCGGGCAAGATCCGGCTGCTTGCCACCCTGTCGGAGGCACGCCTGCAGGGTCTGCCGCAACTGCAGACCGCCAAGGAGCAGGGCTACAACGTGGTGGTGCGCAAGTTCCGCGGGCTTGCCAGCCCCAAGGGCGTGCCGGACAGCGTGGCCAAGGCCTGGGAAGAGGCGATCCGCAAGGTGATCGCGCTGCCGGCCTACAAGACCGAGTACACCCGGGAACATCTGACACCGATCGTGATGGGCCGCGAGGCTGCGCGCAAGTTCACTGCCGAAGTGGCGGCTGAAACGACGGAATCCTTCAAGGAACTGGGTCTCGTGAAATGAGTGGCATCGGGGACCGCGCGGCAGCAC
>JBIKTP010000438.1:0-3529 GCA_044348035.1 Burkholderiaceae bacterium | reverse complement strand
CGCGCCGCTTCGCGGTGCAGGCGCTGGTGTTGTGCCCGACCCGCGAGCTGGCCGACCAGGTCAGTGCAGAGATCCGGCGCCTCGCGCGGGCCCAGGAAAACATCAAGCTGGTCACGCTGTGTGGCGGGGTGGCGCTGCGCGGCCAGCGCGCATCGCTGGAGCATGGCGCGCACATCGTCGTGGGCACACCGGGACGGGTGATGGACCACCTCGAGCGCGGGTATCTGGCGCTCGATGCGCTCAACACCCTGGTGCTCGACGAGGCCGACCGCATGCTGGACATGGGCTTTTTCGACGACATCGCCACTGTGGCCAAGCAGTGCCCCGCCGAGCGCCAGACCCTGCTGTTCTCGGCCACCTACCCGGAGGGCATCACCCGGCTGGCCGAGAAATTCATGCGCAACCCGGCGCGCATCGAAGTGGAGGCGCAAAGCGCCGGCCCGAAGATCGAACAGCGCTTCTACGAGGTGACACGCGCCAACCGCTTCGAGACGGTGGCGCTGCTGCTGAACCACTTCCGCCCGGTCAGTACGCTGGCGTTCTGCAACACGAAGGTGCAATGCCGGGAACTCGCGGCCTATCTGCAACAGCAGGGCTTCAGTGCCCTGGCCCTGTACGGCGAACTGGAACAACGCGAGCGCGACCAGGTGCTGGCCCAGTTTGCCAACCGCAGCTGCTCGGTGCTGGTGGCCACGGATGTGGCCTCGCGCGGGCTGGACATCGCGCAGCTGGAGGCCGTGATCAATGTCACCATCACGCCCGACCCGGAGGTGCATGTCCACCGGATCGGACGCACCGGGCGCGCAGGCGAATCCGGCCTGGCGCTCAGCCTGGCCAGCATGGACGAGATGGGGTCGGTCGGCAAGATAGAGGTCTACCAGAAGCTGGTGTCGGCATGGCACAAGCGCGAGGAACTCACGCCCACGGGCAAGGGGCCGTTGCAGCCTCCGATGGTGACGCTGCAGCTGCTGGGCGGGCGCAAGGAAAAGATCCGCCCCGGCGATGTGCTGGGCGCGCTCACCGGGCCCGAGGGCGGGTTCACCCGCGAGCAGATCGGCAAGATCACCGTGACCGAATTCACCACCTTCGTGGCGGTGGAGCGCAGCATCGCCCACGAGGCGCTGCGCCGGCTGAACGCGGGCAAGGTCAAGGGCCGCAGCGTGCGCGTGCGCTTCCTCGACCCGGCCTGAGACGAGGCCGCTGCGCCGGCGTCAGCCGCGCGCGTAGGTGGCTCCGCCGTCGACGATCAGCGTCGACCCCACCACATAGTCGCCGGCACGCGATGCGAGGTAGATCGCGGCACCGGCCATGTCCTCGGTCGTCCCGACGCGCCCGGCAGGGACCTGGGCAGCCACCTGCTCGGCATGGTCGCGTGCCTCGCGGTTCATCTCGGACGCGAACGCACCGGGCGCTATGGCCGACACGCCGATGTGCTGTTTGGCCAGGGCCAGGGCCATGCGCCGCGTCAGGTGGATCAGGCCCGCCTTGCTCGCCTGGTAGGAATAGGTTTCCCAGGGATTCACCGAGACCCCGTCGATGGACGCGATGTTGATGACCTTGGCCATTTGCCGCTGGGCACCGCGGGCCAGCAGGGGCAGCAGTGCCTGCGTCAGAAAAAACGGCGCCTTCATGTTCAGGTCGACCACCTTGTCCCAGCCGCTCTCGGGAAACTCGGCCAGGGGCGCGCCCCAGGCGGCGCCGGCATTGTTGACCAGGATGTCCAGGTGCTCCTCGCGCTGCGCGAGGGCTGCGGCCAGCGCCCGTGCGCCCTGCACCGTCGACACGTCGGCCGGCAGTGAGATGCAGGTACCCAGCGCCGACAGCTCGGTGGCCGTCTGGTCACAGGCAGCGGCCTTGCGCGCCGAGATGTACACCCTGGCGCCCTGGGTGAGGAAACCTTCGGCAATCATGCGGCCAATGCCGCGAGAGCCGCCGGTGACGAGGGCCACCCGGCCCTGGAGGGAGAAGAGATCTTTCAGCATGGGGTGCTCCTGTGTCGGATGAGGTGTCGAGAGCGCAAGGTTAGCCGCAAAGTGGCGACTTGCAGGTCGCGAGAGTGCCAGCCCGCTCAGATACCACCGGTCAGGATTCCGACCAGCGACTCGGTTGCACTGATCATCGGGTCGTGTCCGGTCTTCATCTCGACCATGCGCGCGCCGGGCAGCCAGGCGCCATCCCAAAAGGCGGCGCTGCCGACCCGGGGCCGGATGGCATCGATGGTGGCGAGCGCGGGCGCGGTGCAGCTCACGAAGAGTCGCGGCACCCGGGCGACGCGCTGCACATCGAAAACCAGCGGATCTTCGTAGGTTCCGCCCGGGTGGGCGGTCTGGCGCCGTAGCACCCATGCATGGTCCTCCCCGCCCAGGCCGAATACCACCGGGTCCGGCGCAGGAAAGGCGAACAGCGGCGACGCACGCGCCGCCTCCAGGCGCGCCTTGCGGGTCGCCGGGGCATGGGTGCTGCTCCAGGACTCACCCGGCTTGGGCACCACGGCATCCAGGTACACCAGCCGCGACAGGCGATGCGGCATCCTGTCTGCCACGGCAGTGATCAGCATTCCCGCATAACTGTGGCCGACCAGCACCACATCCTGCAACTCCTCGGCCTCGATCGCCTGCACCACGTCGGTGACATGGGTCTGCAGGTCGATGCCGGCGTGCAGCAGATGGGACCGCTCGCCCAGCCCGGTCAGCGTGACGGCATGCACGCGGTGCCCGGCCCGCACGAGGGCCGGCGTGACCGCGCGCCAGCACCAGGCGCCATGCCAGGCGCCATGCACCAACAGAAAATCAGCCATCCCGCACACTCCTTGCCATCGGTCATCCGACACGCATTTTCACTGTTGGCCCGACGGGGCTGCAGTACAGTCGATTCACCATGACCGACATCCTGACCATCACCCTGAACCCTGCCGTGGATGTGTCCAGCACGACCCCGCGGCTGATGCCGGCACACAAGATGCGCTGCACCCAGACGCATCGGTACCCGGGCGGTGGCGGCATCAACGTCAGCCGGGTCCTGCACCGGCTCGGCGCCGACTCGCTGGCGCTGTACCTGGCCGGCGGCGCCATGGGACAGCAGCTGCGCAAGCTGGTGGCGCAGGAGAAGATCGCCAGCCACAGCCTGCCGATCCGCGACGAAACCCGGGAGAGTTTTTCGGTGCTGGACGCCTCCACCGGTGCCGAGTACCGCTTCGTGCTGCCCGGCCCGACGGTGCAGCCACAGGAATGGGAGGCCTGCGTCAGCTTCGTGCAGACCATGAAGCCGCCGCCGCGCATCGTGGTGCTCAGCGGGACCTTGCCGCCGGGTGTACCGCACGACGCCTACGCCCGGCTGGCCGCCGTCGTCAAGGCGCGTGGTGGCCGGGTGGTGCTAGACACCGCCGGCGCAGAACTGCGCGAGGCGCTCGCCGAAGGGGTGTGGATCGTCAAGCCCAGTCTGCGGGAGCTGTCCGAGCTGACGGGTCGCGACCTGTCCGACGAATCCAGCTGGCTCGATGCCGCGCGCCATCTGGTGCTGGCGGGCCAGG
>JBIKTP010000437.1:0-3531 GCA_044348035.1 Burkholderiaceae bacterium | reverse complement strand
ATGCTTGCATTTGTCTTGCGTCGCCTGTTCCAGTCCATCATCGTGATGGTCACCGTCGCCTTCATCGCCTTCATGCTGTTTCAGTACGTGGGCGATCCGGTGGTGTTTCTTCTGGGCCAGGACGCCACTGCCGAGCAGATCCGCGAGTTGCGGGAGGGCCTGGGGCTGGACCGATCGTTTGCGGTGCAATTTGTCCACTTCCTCGGCAATGCAGTGCAGGGCGAGTTCGGCTTGAGCCTGCGCCAGGGAGCCAAGGTCTCGCGACTGATCGCCGAGCGCTTTCCAGCCACGCTGGAACTGGCCCTGGTGGCGGCCCTGATGGCGCTGGTGATCGGCGTTCCCATGGGCGTCTACGCCGCGCTGCGCCGGGGCAGTTTCCTGAGCCAGTTGCTCATGATGATCTCGCTCCTGGGAGTGTCCTTGCCGACCTTTCTGATCGGCATCCTGCTGATCCTGCTTTTTGCGGTGACACTGGGATGGTTCCCCAGCTTCGGGCGCGGCGAGGTGGTGCAGCTGGGCTGGTGGAGCAGCGGCCTGGCGACCGCCAAGGGCTGGCATCACATCGTGTTGCCCGCCATCACCCTGGCCATCTTCCAGCTCACGCTGATCATGCGCCTGGTACGCGCCGAAATGCTGGAGGTGCTGCGCACCGACTACATCAAGTTCGCGCGCGCCCGCGGGCTGAGCAACCGCACCATTCACTTTGGCCATGCGCTGAAGAACACGCTGGTGCCGGTGATGACCATCACCGGCCTGCAACTCGGTGGGCTGATTGCCTTTGCCATCATCACCGAGACCGTGTTTCAGTGGCCCGGCATGGGCCTGCTGTTCATCCAGGCGGTGACCTTTGCCGACATCCCGGTGATGGCGGCCTATCTGTGCCTGATCTCGCTGATTTTCGTGGTCATCAACCTGGTGGTCGACCTGCTGTATTTCGTGGTCGACCCCCGCCTGCGCGTGGATGGTGCGGCCGGCCACTGAACCGCCTCGCCCACCGAATGCCTGTGCATCAACACACTGCGAATCGATCCCCATGATCTCTGCCTTTTCGCGCCTGTGGCAAAGCGACGTCGCCTACAGCTTTCGTACTTCACCGGTCGCGGTTGGAGCTGCGCTGGTGGCCCTGGTGTGCGTCTTCTGCTCGGTCTTTGCCGGCATCGTCGCGCCGCACAATCCGTTCGACCTGGCAACGCTGGAACTCGGCGATGCCCGCCTGCCCCCCGCCTGGTCGTCTGCGGGTTCCAGCAAGTATCTTCTGGGCACCGACGACCAGGGACGCGACATCCTGTCGGCCCTGATGTATGGCGCGCGCATTTCGCTCGCGGTCGGCTTTGCCTCGGTGGTGCTGTCGGTGGTCATCGGCGTGGCACTGGGCCTGGTGGCAGGGTTTTATGGCGGCTGGATCGACTCCACCCTCATGCGCCTGTGCGACGTGATGTTGTCCTTTCCCGCCATTCTGGTGGCCCTGCTGATTGCCGGCGTGGGAAGAGCGCTGTTCCCGAATGCGCAGGATTCGCTGGCGCTCGGCGTGCTGATCGTCTCCATCACGCTGACCGGCTGGGTGCAATACGCCCGCACGGTGCGTGGCTCCACGCTGGTGGAGCGCAACAAGGAGTATGTGCAGGCCGCCCGCGTCACCGGCGTGACGCCGATGCGCATCATGCGCCGCCATGTGCTGCCCAACGTCATGGGCCCGGTGCTGGTGCTGGCGACCATCCAGGTTGCCACCGCCATCATCACCGAGGCCACGCTCTCGTTCCTGGGGGTGGGCGCGCCGCCGACCTCACCTTCGCTGGGCACCCTGATCCGTATCGGCAACGACTACCTCTTTTCCGGCGAGTGGTGGATCACCGTCTTTCCCGGCCTGATGCTGATCGTCATCGCCCTGAGCGTGAACCTGCTGGGCGACTGGCTGCGCGATGCCACCAACCCGCGCCTGCGCTGAAGCCGCCCCGATACCATGAGTCTTCTACAAGTCAAAAATCTCATCGTCGAATTCCCGGGGCGCCATGGCACCCTGCGCGCGCTGGACGACATCTCGTTCGACATCGCACCTGGAGAAATCCTGGGCGTGGTGGGCGAGTCGGGGGCGGGCAAGTCGCTGACCGGCGCGGCCATCATCGGCCTGCTGGAGCCACCGGGGCGAATCGGTGGCGGACAGATCTTTCTGGAAGGTGAGCGCATCGACGGTTTGCCCTACGAGCGCATGCGCCACATCCGCGGCCGCAAGATCGGCGCCATTTTCCAGGACCCGCTGACATCGCTCAACCCGCTCTACACCGTGGGCAAGCAGCTCACCGAGACCATTCAGGCGCACCTGCCACTGACCGCCCGACAGGCCCGGGACCGGGCCATCTCTCTGCTGAACGACACCGGCATCGCGGCGGCAGAGCAGCGCATGGAGCACTATCCGCACCAGTTCTCGGGCGGCATGCGCCAGCGCGTGGTGATCGCCCTGGCACTGGCTGCCCAGCCCAAGCTGATCGTGGCCGACGAACCCACCACGGCGCTGGATGTGTCGATCCAGGCGCAGATCATCACGCTGCTCAAGAGCATCTGCAAGCAGCATGGCTCGGCGGTCATGCTGATCACCCACGACATGGGTGTGATCGCCGAAACCTGCGACCGCGTGGCCGTGATGTATGCCGGACGCATTGCCGAGATCGGCCCGGTGGACAAGGTCATCAACCATCCCTCGCACCCCTATTCCGAGGGACTGATGGCTGCCATTCCCGACATCAGCCTGGACCGTGAGCGGCTCAACCAGATCGACGGCGCCATGCCCCGCCTGAACGCGATTCCCAAAGGTTGCGCCTTCAACCCGCGCTGCCCCAAAGCCTTCGACCGGTGCCGACAGGATCGGCCCGACCTGATGCCCACCGCAGCCACCCGGTCGGCCTGCTGGCTGAATGCCGGGGGTGTCGCATGAGCACAGGCAACACGCCATCCGCCCCGCTGGTGCAGGCGCATGACCTGGCCAAGACCTTCGATGTCTCGCCGCCCTGGCTGAACCGGGTGCTCGAGGGCAAGCCCCGCCAGCTTCTGAACGCGGTGGACGGCGTGAGTTTCGACATCGAGAAGGGCAAGACCCTGGCCCTGGTGGGCGAGTCCGGCTGCGGCAAGAGCACCGTGGCCCGGTTGCTGGTGGGTCTGTACGAGCCCACGCGGGGCAGCCTGACCTTTGACGGGCAGGACGCCCATGCCATCTTCAAGACCGCGCAGGCGGCGACGCTGCGCCGTCGCATCCAGATGATTTTTCAGGACCCCTATGCGTCCCTGAACCCGCGCTGGATCGTGGAGGATGTCGTTGGCGAACCGCTCAAGGAGCATGGGCTGATCACCGACGCGGCCGAACTCAAGGTGCGCGTGGGCGAGCTGCTGAAATCTGTCGGGCTGAGCCCCCTAGACATGGTCAAGTACCCGCACCAGTTCTCTGGTGGGCAGCGCCAGCGCATCTCCATCGCCCGGGCGCTGGCGACCAAGCCCGACTTCCTGGTGTGCGACGAGCCCACCTCTGCGCTGGATGTGAGC
>JBIKTP010000436.1:0-3535 GCA_044348035.1 Burkholderiaceae bacterium | reverse complement strand
CTCCTCGATGCGGCGCGAGAACGGCGGCATCGACCCTGGCGTCGTCCCACCCACATCGGCGTGGTGGCCGCGGCTGCCGACGTAGAACAGCGGCCGGCCTGCGCCCTGCAGATGGACGGGCGTGATGACGGTGATGTCGGGCAGGTGCGTGCCACCATGGTAGGGGTCGTTGAGCACGAACACGTCACCGCGCTGCATCGTGGCGGCGTTGTCGCGGATCACCGTCTTGATGCTCTCGCCCATCGAGCCCAGGTGCACCGGCATGTGCGGCGCGTTGGCGATCAGGTGGCCGTGCGCATCGAACAGCGCGCAGCTGAAATCCAGCCGCTCCTTGATGTTGACCGAATAGGCGGTGTTCTGCAGCTGCAGGCCCATCTGTTCGGCGATGTTCATGAACAGGTTGTTGAACACCTCCAGCAGCACAGGGTCGACCTGCGTGCCGGCGGCATGCCGCACGGCGCGGGGCACATGGCGCTCCAGCACCAGATGGTCGAGCGCGGTGAGGCAGGCCTGCCAGCCGGGTTCGACCACGGTGGTGGCGTTCTTCTCGGCGATGATGCAGGGCCCCTGCAACAGGTCGCCGCTGCGCAGGTCCTCGCGCACCACCAGGGCCGCGTCGTGCCAGCTGCCACCGGAATACATCGGCACGGTCTCGCGGCGAGGAATCTCGCGGGGGCTGCCCAGCGGGTGGAGGGTCTCGGCGGGGGACTCGCCCGCGATCACCGCCTCGACCGATACCGCCTCGATCACCAGGCCCTTGCCCTGCATCAGAAATGCGAAGCGCTGCCGGTAGGTGACCTCGAAACCGGCCTGCAGCTGCGCCACGATGGCATCGGCCGTCAGTGCGGGATCAGCCGGAAACGGCACCTGCAAGGCCGTGTCACTGCCGGCGTAGCGCAGGTGGACGCGGCCATGCACCACGGGCTCCGTGGTGCCCGACCGATGCTCAGCCAGTTCGGCGCGGGCCGCCGCAGCCAGCGCCTGCAGCTGCGCCTGGATCTGCGGCATGGCATCCGCACCGAGCGCGCATTCCACCGCCTGTTCCCGGATCACCGACTGGTCGGCCAGGCCCATGCCATAGGCGCTGAGCACACCGGCCAGGGGATGCACCAGCACCCGCTGCATGCCCAGGGCATCGGCCACCAGACAGGCATGTTGCCCGCCGGCTCCGCCGAAACACTGCAGGGTGTAGCGCGTCACATCGTAACCGCGGGCCACCGATATCTTCTTGATCGCATTGGCCATCTGCTGCACGGCAATGTCGATGAAACCCTCGGCCACGGCATGGGGGCTGCGGCCGGTCTGCGCCGCCAGCGCCTCGAATCGCACCCGGACCACCTCGGCATCCAGCGCCTCGTCGCCCCCGGGCCCGAATACCGGCGGGAAGAACCGCGGCTGGATCTTGCCCACCATCACGTTGGCATCGGTCACGGCCAGCGGGCCGCCACGCCGGTAGCTGGCAGGCCCCGGATTGGCAGCCGCGCTTTGCGGCCC
The DNA here is from genome assembly GCA_044348035.1 of Burkholderiaceae bacterium. GTDB lineage: Bacteria > Pseudomonadota > Gammaproteobacteria > Burkholderiales > Burkholderiaceae_C > CAISIP01. The sequence goes on along the minus strand of JBIKTP010000436.1, from coordinate 2,041 downwards.
GACACGGAAGCGCGCACCGTCAAAGGCCAGGATCGACCCTCCCCCCGCAGCCACGGTGTGGATGGCCATCATCGGCGCGCGCATGCGCACACCTGCGACCTGGGTTTCGAACTCGCGCTCGAACGCCCCGGCGAAGTGCGACACATCGGTGGAGGTGCCACCCATGTCGAAACCGATGACCTTGTCGTGGCCGGCCAGCGTCGCGGTGCGCGCCATGCCGACGATCCCGCCCGCCGGCCCGCTGAGGATCGCATCCTTGCCCTGGAACGCGCCGGCATCGGCCAGCCCGCCCGAAGACTGCATGAAGAACAGCCGTACACCCGGCATCTCCTGCGCCACCTGGTCGACATACCGGCGCAGGATCGGCGAAAGATACGCGTCCACCACCGTGGTGTCGCCACGGCTGACAAACTTCATCATCGGGCTGGTTCCATGCGAGGTGCTGACCTGCGGGAAACCGATCGCGCGGGCCAGCCGCCCGGCCGCTGCTTCATGGGCGGTGTGGCGGTACCCATGCATGAACACGATGGCCACGCTGCGCAGCCCGGCGTCGAAATGGCGCTGCAGTTCCGACTGCAGATGGGCCTCGTCGAGGGCCTGCACCACAAGCCCGTGGGCGTCCACGCGTTCCTGCGCCTCGACCACCTGGCAGTACAGCAGCTCCGGCAGCACGATGTGGCGGTCGAACAGGCGCGGGCGGTTCTGGTAGGCGATGCGCAATGCATCGCGGAAGCCGCGCGTGGTCACCAGCAGCGTGGGCTCGCCCTTGCGCTCCAGCAGCGCGTTGGTGGCCACCGTGGTACCCATCTTCACGCATTCGACCTGCGCCGATGTCACTGGCTGGCCCGGCGCCAGCCCCAGCAGGTGGCGGATGCCGGCGACGGCGGCATCCCGGTACTGCTCCGGGTTGTCCGACAGCAGCTTGTGGGTCCGCAGGGTTCCGTCGGGGCTGCGCCCGACGATGTCCGTGAAGGTGCCCCCCCGGTCGATCCAGAACTGCCAGCGGGGCGTGGTCGGTGCAGGGGGCGTGTGGTGCATGGTGGGAGGGTTCCGCAATCGCGTCAGGAAGTGGCGCAAGGTCCCGCGCATAATACAAAACCGCCTTGCACGAGGTGCGTTGCTCCTCCAGGAATTCGTCCATGACCCTGCCATTCCCGATGTCGGTTTCCCCGCTGGACGGCGGCGCGTGCTGACCGTCGCCGCGATCTGCATCGGTGCCAGCCTGGGTGCGCTGGCACGCTGGGGCCTGGGTCTGTGGCTCAATCCCGGTGCCGTGCTGCCGCTCGGCACCCTGGCGGCCAACCTGATCGGTGGCTACCTGGTGGGGGTGTGTGTGGCGGTGTTCCAGGCCCTGCCCCATCTGGACCCTGTGTGGCGGCTGGCTCTGGTGACCGGGTTTCTGGGGGCCCTGACAACCTTCTCCAGCTTCTCGGCCGAAGTGGTGGGCATGCTGGGCCAGCAGCGGTATGCGCTGGCCTTAGGCACGGCGGGCCTGCACCTGTTCGGTTCCCTGCTTCTGACTGTGGCCGGCATCCGCACGGCCAGCACCTTCCTGCTCAAATGAAACGACCCAACATCCTCTTCATCGTGGCCGACGACCTGGGCTTTGCCGACCTGGGCTGTTACGGAGGCCGCGACGCCGGTTTCGGGCCGGTGTCTCCCGTGCTCGACCAGCTTGCCGCCCGGGGCCTGTTGCTCACGCAAGGCTACGCCAACTCGCCGGTGTGCTCGCCCACGCGGTTCGCCCTGATGACCGCCCGCTACCAGTACCGCCTGCGCGGTGCTGCCGAAGAGCCCATCAGCATCCGCAACCGCAGCAGCACCACACTGGGCCTGCCCAGCGGCATCCCCACACTGCCGTCGCTGCTGCGCGAGTCCGGTTACCGCACGGCGCTGGTCGGCAAATGGCACCTCGGCTACCCGCCCAGTTTCGGGCCGCTGCGTTCGGGCTATGACGAGTTCTTCGGCCCGATGTCCGGCGGCGTCGACTACTTCACCCACTGCGGCACGAATGGCGCGCCCGACCTGTGGCAAGGCGAAG
>JBIKTP010000682.1:0-2531 GCA_044348035.1 Burkholderiaceae bacterium | reverse complement strand
CTGTCTTGGACACCGCGCTTGGCGTTATGCTGGTGTTATTCCACTCCTGCACCCGAGGTCTCCCATGCAACAAACCTTCACCGTCACCGGCATGACCTGCGGCCACTGCGAAAAAGCCGTGACGCGGGCCGTCAAGCAGCTCGATCCGCTGGCCGAGGTGCGCATCGACCGTCCCGCCAACAAGGTCGACATCGAATCCGCTCAGCCCCGCGCCGCACTGGCACAGGCCATCTCCGAAGAAGGCTACACGGTCGCGGCGTGAACGACGCACTGCAGCTCTACCCGGCCCTGGCCCAGGTGCAGCCCGGCTGGGCGGAACTGCTGGCCAGCCACCCGCCGACCAGCGTACCGGCCGGCACCGTGCTGTTCACGGAACGCTCCCCGTGCCAGGGTTTCCCGCTGGTGCTGGAGGGCGAGATCCGGGTGTCACGGCACTCGGGCGACGGCCGCTCACTCGAGTTGTACCGGGTGGTGCCCGGCGAGCTGTGCCTGGTGTCGTCGGCCTGCCTGTTCCGCACCGAGCCGATGTCGGCACGCGGCACCACCACCAAGGCCACCACGCTGGTGCTGGTCGCACCGCCGGTCTTCAACCAGTGGTTGCGCACGCCGGCATTCCGGGACCACGTGCTGGGCCTGTTTGCCGAGCGCATGGCCGACCTCACCAGCCTGATCGACGCGATCGCCTTCCACCGGCTGGACTGCCGGCTGGCGGCGGCCCTGCTCGGACACGGCCAGTCCCTGCATACGACGCACCAGGCGCTGGCGGACGAATTGGGCACCGTGCGCGAGATCGTCACCCGGCTGCTGCGCCGTTTCGAGCGCGAAGGCTGGGTCAGCCTGGGCCGCGAGCAGATCCAGATCACGCACAGTGCCGCACTGCGCGAACTCGCCGCGTCGATCTCGACCTGACAACGGCCCACCGGGCAACGGTTTTCCGTTGCGCGGCCGTGCTGCGTGACCTGTGTCACAGACGGCTGGGCATGGAGGGTTTCCAATGCAGACACTTTCAACCACTGCAGGAGCACTCCCATGACATCCAATGTTGGCGGCATCGACCGCATTCTTCGCATCGCCATCGGCCTGGTGCTGATCGCCCTGGCGGCCACCGGCACAGTGGGTTGGTGGGGCTGGCTCGGTATCGTGCCGCTGGCCACGGGCGCAATCGGCTGGTGCCCGCCGTATGCGCTGTTCGGCTTCAATACCTGCGCGGTCAAGAACAAGGGCTGAAACCTCCGCGCCCGGCAAGCCGGGCGCAGCGTGGTACAAACCTGCGCTCAGGCCCGCCGGGCCTGCACCTCAGGAGCGCCGCGTGAAATTCAAGATGGCCAGGAACTCGCTGTTCGCAGTGTTGCTGCGTTCACCCTGGTGGATCAGTTTTGCACTGGTGCTGGTGATCGCCCTGGCATCCAGTGCGCTATTGCCCGCCCAGTACGTGCCTTTTGGCGTGATGGGCGGGTTTCCGTTCCTGGTGATCGGGGTCATCGCCGCCTCCCGGCAGCTGCGCGCGCCCAGCGAAACCGAGGTGGCGCGCATCCTGGAGGCCCTCGCGGCGATGTCCTGGAACGACTTCGCCGCCGCCCTGGAGCGTGCCTTCCAGGCGCAAGGCTACGCCGTGAGCCGGCTGCAGGGCGAAGGGGGCGACCTGCAACTGGTCAAGGCCGGGCGCACCACGCTGGTCAGTGCCAAGCGCTGGAAAGCCGTCAACCAGGGCGTTGAGGCCGTGCGGGCGCTGGATGCGGCCCGCACCCGCCTGGATGCCAGCCAATGCGTCTACATCTGCATCGCCGGCGTGGGTGAGCACGCGCGCCGCTTCGCGGACAAGAACCGGGTCGAGATCCTGGAGGGGCCGGCACTGGCCGCGCTGGTGCGTGCGGTGCTGCCGGCCACCAAGGTCTGAGCTGCCTGCAGGAAAGGCCGCTGCCCGGGCCGGCCGCCCGGCCCGGGCAACTTTACAAACTGTTATCCGACGGTCATGGGCGCGATACATGCGCCGCCCACACTCGCTGTCAACCTGAGGCCAAACCCGAGCACTCAGGGGTCTTCCGACTGAAAGGACTTTGCAATGACTTCATTTTTCAAACCCCTCCTGATCGCCGCCATGCTCGCCGGGGCAGGCCTGGCCACGGGCGCCCACGCCATGGGCATGGGCGGACACCGCGGTGACGGACAGATGGGCCAGCACCAGCGCATGGATCCGGCCCGGATGCAGCAGATGATGGCCCAACGCCAGGCCGAGCTGAAAGCCAGGCTCAAGATCACGGCTTCCCAGGAGGCTGCCTGGAACGCCTATGTTGCAAGCATGCAGCCGCCTGCCGGCATGGGCCCGCGGATGGACCCGCAGTCACGCAAGAAGATGCATGAGGAGATGGCTGCGCTGACCACCCCGCAGCGGATCGACCGCATGAACGCGATGAAAGCCGGACGTGAGGCAGCGATGGCCAGCCGCCAGGAGGCCACCAAGGCCTTCTATGCCGCACTGACCCCGGAACAGCAGGCGGTGTTCGACACCCAGGGCATGATGGGCAAACGCC
>JBIKTP010000435.1:0-3540 GCA_044348035.1 Burkholderiaceae bacterium | reverse complement strand
AGGAATACGCCCCTGCTGCCGTGTTGGTCAATGGGGATGGCGACATTCTCTACATCAGTGGCCGCACCGGCGCGTACCTCGAACCGCCTGCCGGCAAGGTCAACATCAATATCCACGCGATGGCCCGGGAGGGTCTGCGGGAGGCATTGAGCGGCCTGATTGCCAGGGCGCTGCGCGATGCAGAGCCGATCATCGTCTCAGGGGTCCGGGTCGCGGGCCATGAGGGCCCGCGTGTGGTGGACCTGATCGTGCGTTCCCTCCAGAAGCCCGCGCCGCTGCGGGGCCGGGTCCTCGTCGTGTTCAAGGATGCGCCAGTGTCGACGGCACCTCGCCGCAGATCCAAGGCCGTCGCCTCTGAAGTCGATGGCTCCATGGCACAGGAACTGCTGCAGACCCGCGAGTCCTTGCGGTTCCTGCAGGAGGAAATGCAGCGCACAGTCGAAGAACTGAAGTCCAGCAATGAGGAACTCCAGTCCACCAACGAAGAACTGCAGTCCGCGAACGAGGAGTTGACGACCTCCAAGGAGGAGATGCAGTCATTGAACGAGGAGTTGACTACGGTCAATGCCGAGCTGCAGGCCAAGGTTGAGAATCTCACATGGGCTCAGAACGACATGACGAATCTCCTCAACAGCACGGAGATCGTCACGGTGTTTCTCGATGCGCACATGAAACTGCGGCGATTCACGTCCAGTGCCACCAAGCTTTTCAAGCTGATTCTGGGGGACGTCGGCCGGCCCCTGTCCGACGTTGCCACCGGTCTGCAGTATGGAGACCTGCAGAAGGACGCCCTGGAGGTGCTCCACACCCTGGCATTCCAGGAGCGGGAGGTCACCACCATCGATGGCCGTTGGTACAGGGTGCGCATCATGCCCTACCGGACCCAGGACAACGTGATCGATGGAGTGGTGATCACCTTCACCGATATCAGCGAATTGAAGTACCTTCAAGGCCAGGTGAAGACTCCTGCCAGTGCAGGCCTGGGATAGAAACAGGAGACAGCCCGTGGCCGAAAACCGTACACCGACCGTTGATCCAAAGCAGCTGCGTGACGCGGCGGAGTCCCGTGTACTTCTTGCCGGTCGCGACGGATCCGGCGGTGTTTCTGACAGCGAGAGCCTGGTTCACGAACTCCGCGTCCACCGGATAGAGCTGGAGATGCAGAACCTCGCTCTGAAAGAAGCGCAGGAAGCGGCACAGGCCGCACTTCAGCTCGCTACCGAGGCCAATGAGCATCTTGAAGAAGTTGTGGCCTCGCGAACCCAGCAGCTGCAGAAGGCGACGAAGCAGGCCGAAGCCGCAAGCATTGCCAAGAGTGCATTCCTTGCCGCCATGAGCCATGAATTGCGCACCCCTTTGAGCGCGATCATGGGCATGACCTCCCTGGCGCTTCGATGTGCCACTGAAGAAAGGCAGAGGGGCTTCCTCGAAAAGGCCCTGCAGGGCGCCGAGAACCTTGCCGCCATCATTGGCGATATCCTGGATCTCTCCAAGATCGAGGCGGACCATCTCACGCTGGAGCAGATCCGCTTCGAATGGGGCGCCATGCTGGCGCACCTGGTCAGCATGATCAGCCCGAAGGCGCACGCCAAGGGAATTCAGGTCTCCCTGAGCATGGACCCGTCGATCGAGTCGGAACAGTTCATGGGCGATCCGCTGCGGCTGGGGCAGATCGTGACGAACCTGCTGAGCAACGCCGTCAAGTTCACCGAGCGGGGGTCGATCACCGTGCATGTCCGCCAGATCACGCAGACGGCTGGCGATGCGCTGGTACGTTGCGAGGTCCGCGACACAGGCATCGGAATCTCGGTCCAGGACCAGCAACGCCTGTTTCGGCCATTCGAGCAGGCCGACGGATCGATCACCCGAAGGTACGGCGGCACCGGACTGGGCTTGGCCATCAGCGCCCGCCTGGTACGCTTGATGGGAGGCGAGATCGGAGTGGAAAGCATGCCTGGCAAGGGCAGCGTATTCTGGTTTGCCGTCCGCCTGCGGAAGGCGACGGGAGCGCAGGCATCTGCCAGTCACCAGCACACGGCAGGTATCGAAGAACGGCTGAAGCTCGACCATCGCGGTGCGACTATCCTGCTGGTCGACGATGAGCCCATCAACCGCGAAATCGCGATGGACTTGCTGCAGGATGTGGGGCTGCAGGTCGATGTTGCGCATGATGGCCGCGAAGCCGTCGCAATGGCGCAGGCAAACCCCTACGCAGCCATTCTCATGGACATGCAAATGCCCAACATGACGGGCGTGGAGGCCACCCTCGCCATTCGCGCCCTGCGTGCGCATGGCGCGACACCCATCATTGCCATGACGGCAAACGCCTTCGGGTCGGATCGCCAGGAATGCCTGGACGCCGGGATGAACGACTATCTTTCCAAGCCGTACAGCCCGGAGACACTGTTCGGGCTGTTGCTGAAATGGCTCGAGGCGCGCCCGGCGCCACCGCCAGGAACACGCCCCGATTGACTGCGGCGCCCGGCGCCTGCCTTGCGGGGCAGGCGGTTCAGGCGGGGTCGGCTGTTACTTGGCCGCTTCCCACACGGCATGCGAATACGCAGCCTTGCCGGGGTCCTTCTTGATGACCGGCGAATCGCCACCGGCCAGCAGCACCTTGACGGTGCGCTCGTAGGCGGCGGGCTCCAGGTAACCCATCTTGGGCGTGTTGGCGTTCTTGATGAGCTTGGCCACGTTTTCCATCTGGCGCTTTTGCACCTTTTCATTGGCGCTGCCGGAGGTGTCGGCCTTGACCACGATCTGTGCGGCTTCGGTCGGGTTCTTGACAGCGTCGTTCCAGCCCTTGAACGTGGCCTTGAGGAACTTGCCCATGCGCTTGACGAAGGCCGGGTCCTTCAGGTTGGATTCCAGCACGTACAGGCCGTCTTCCAGTGAGGCCACGCCCTGGTCTTCGTAGTAGAAGGTGACCAGGTCGCTTTCCTTGACGCCGGCGTCGATCACCTGCCAGTACTCGTTGTAGATCATGGTCGAGATACAGGCCGCCTGGTTCTGCAGCAGCGGGTCGACATTGAAGCCCTGCTTGAGCACCTTGATGTCGGTGTCCGGCTTGAGCTTGAGCTTGGCCATCCAGTTGAGGAAGGGGTACTCGTTGCCGCCGAACCAGACGCCCAGCGTCTTGCCCTTGAGGTCGGCGGGCTTGGTGACGCCGCTGGACTTCTTGCAGGTCAGCATCAGGCCGGAGCGGTCGAACACCTGCGCAATATTGACCAGGGGCACGCCCTTCTCGCGCGCGGCCAGGGCATCTGGCATCCAGTTGACGACCACGTCGGCACCCTTGCCGGCAATCACCTGCACCGGCGAGATGTCCGGGCCGCCCGGCTTGATGGTCACGTCCAGGCCCTCGGCCTTGTAGTAGCCCTTCGCAGCGGCCACATAGTAGCCGGCGAACTGCGCTTGCGGCAGCCATTTCAGCTGCACGGTGACCTTCTCCTGGGCCGACGCGGCAAAGCCGGTCGCGGCGAGTACCGCCGCCAGCAGGGTCTTGGTCAAGACGGAAGAACGGATCATGAAAACTCCTTG
>JBIKTP010000434.1:0-3551 GCA_044348035.1 Burkholderiaceae bacterium | reverse complement strand
GAACCACCCGAAGGGCCAGCGGAACAGGCTGGCCTTGCCCATCCAGCGGATGTCGAGATCCAGCGCGAAGGCCACCATCAGGGTATAGGGCAAGTCCCAGTTGCTGGTGTGCGGCGCCGCGATGAACACGCTCTTGCGGGCCTCGGGCGCGAGAGCGCCCTGCACCTGCCAGCCTGTGACGCGCAGGAACAGCACGGAGCCCGCACGCAGCAGGGAGTCGACGACCGGGGTGGAAAAAATCGTGCGGGACATTCGGAGCCAGGGCGGGTGTCAAGCGACCCTGTCACAGGCACCGAACAAGATGAAAGGCCCGGATTATCGCCCGGCATGAACACCCGGCTTATTGCCAGCTCGCCGCCAGCACCGGCGCGAGCTGCTCCCGGTACGCCGCCGACAGGCTGGACTGCCCCATCGGAGGCGGGGCGAAGGCCGCCATGGCATTCACGAGCGTGTGCACCTGGCTGTCGAGCAGCATGCGTCCGTCCCCCGCATGGAACTGCTCCAGGCGGTGGGCCTGTGTGCTGTACCAGCCGCTGATGCTGAGCCGGTCACCGGTGCCGATCACGCTGACCTCGAGGTTGTTCGCCTGGCGGCGGAACCACAGCTGGTCGAAGGCGATGTCGGCGCCGAATGCAGCCACATCGGTGTTGCCTGGCGTCGTGTCGTTCTCGTAGATCCCGTCGGCACCCCAGCCACGGCCAAGAAAGTAGGTGTCGCTGCCCGCGCCACCCACCAGCAGATCGGACCCTGCACCGCCATCGAGCCGGTTGGCCGCCGCGTTGCCGCGCACGGTGTTGGGCAGCACATTGCCAGTACCGTGGATCGCCTGGATGCCGGTGAGCTCCAGGTCCTCCACGTGTGCGGCCAGTGTGTGGCTCACCGTGGAACGCACGATGTCGTGGCCGGCGCCAGGCCCCTCGATGACGGTGTCGGCCAGATGGTCCACCAGGTAGACATCGGCACCCAAACCGCCGCTCATGGTGTCTGCACCCGCTCCCCCGTCAAGGAGGTCATTGCCGTTCAGGCCGATGCGCAGCGCACCTTGCGTCGACAGCACTCCGTACCCCAGCGCGGTGTTGGCGCCATCGAAGGCAGCTGCCCCGGTGCCGAAGTCCAGCACCGAACCCGCCCCGCTGGCACTGATGCTGCGGCCGTTTACGTCGATACGGTCCACATACAGGTTGCGGTCCTGCCCGAGGTCTGGCCGGTAGGCATCGTTGGTGAACACGATGTCCACCGCGCCGGCCCGGGTGCCGGGTGCCACCACCACCGTGTAGGGCGAGAAGGACACGCTCTGGACACTGAAGGTCTGCAGCTTCGCGCCACCGAGCCACACCTCCATCGTGGGCCAGACACCCTCGCACACGGTGCCGCGGGCAAACACCACCAGGCTGTTGACCGGCTCCTCCCAGGGCGTCTCGCCTGGCGCATCACCGACCAGCACATCGCTGCCCTCGCCGCCCAGCAGACGGTCGCTGCCGGCACCACCGTGCAGTGTGTCGTTGCCCGCGCCGCCCGACAGGGTGTTGGCTGCGGCATTGCCACGCAGCGTGTTGTGCAGACTGTTGCCTGTGCCATGGATGGCAGCCTGGCCGACCAGCGTGAGGTGCTCAACCTCCGTGCCCAGGCCAAAACTGATGCTGCTCTCGACGCTGTCCTCGCCACCGCCCGGCAGTTCGTAGATGCGGTCGCCCGTGTCGTCCACCACGTAGGTGTCGTCGCCCGCACCCCCCACCAGCATGTCGGCACCACCAGCACCGTCGAGCCGGTTGGCCCAAGGGGTGCCGCGCAAGGTATTGACACCGGCATTGCCCGTCGCGCTGAAGGCATTCGCACCCGACAACTCCAGATCTTCCAAGTGGGGGGCCAGCACGTAACTCACGGTGGCACGCACGATGTCATGGCCGGCGCCTGGCAGTTCGACGATGGAATCGGCGGAGGTGTCCACCAGGTACAGGTCGTTGCCCACGCCACCGGCCAGGGTGTCGACGCCAGCGCCGCCATCGAGCTGGTCATTGCCACCCAGGCCGATGCGCAAGGCGCCATGGCTGGACAGGACCCCATACCCGACCGAGGTGTTGAAACCATCGAAGGCACCCACCCCAGTCCCGAAGTCCACCACCACGCCGGCACCGCCGGCCGCCAGCGTGCGGCCATTCACTTCGACGCGGTCCACGTACAGGTTGCGGTCCTGCCCCAGGTCGGGCCGGTAGGCGTCGTTCGTGAAGACGATGTCGATGCTGTGGGCGCTGATGCCTGGCGGAACAGGGACGGCATAGGCCGCCCACTGGTTGCTGGCCACGCTGATGCTGTGCACCCGGGTACCCGACAACCACACCTCCATCGTGGGCCACTGGCCTTCGCACACGGTCCCGCGGGCATGAACGACCAGGCTGGTGATGGACTCGGCAAGCGCGACCTCACCCGGTGCATCCCCCAGGAGGAAGTCGGCCCCGTCACCCCCGTGGAGCCGGTCGTTGCCAGTGCCGCCCTCCAGCCGGTCAGCACCGCCCAGGCCGTTGAGCACATCATGGCCGGCCAGGCCCTGGATGTCGTCTGCACCGGCGGTTCCCGTCAGCACATCGGCTGCGGCCGAGCCCGCGATCAGCACGGGCAGTGCGGCCTGGACGGCTGCCTCGTTCCACACGGTCCCGTTGTCGAACCGCAGCGCCTCGATCCGCTGCCCGGCCCCCAGGAACCAACCGGCCACCGTGATCTGGTCCCTCCCGTTGGCATGCGCCAGCAGCAGATCGCCTTCCGCACGCGCCACCCGGATGTCCCCCGGAAGAATGCCAGGGCCGAAGCGGATCTCGTCCGTGTGTCCCGCAGTGGGCGCTGTTTCGGTGATCGTGTCCCGGCCATCGCCCAGACCGAAGTGGTAGCGGTCGTTGTAGGCGCTGCCGATCAGGGTATCGTTGCCCGGCCCGCCCTCAAACACGGTGTCGCGCGCCAGTGCGGTTGCCCACAGGGTGTCGTTGCCCGTCCCGCCGCGCAGCAGGTTGCTGGCCCAGTAGTCGCGGACGATCGGGAACATGCCCGCGAAGCTCACCACGGTGAACTTGCCATCGTCCGCGATCAGCAGGTCGTCGCCTGCGCCACCATCCAGCAGGTTGCGGCCCCGACCCCCACTGAGCCGGTCGTCACCGCCCAGGCCGTACAAGATGTCGTCCATGTCGGAGCCGGTCAGAGTGTCACGCACTTCGGTCCCGTGCACGACCAGCGCTGCGGCGGTCAGCTCCGACGCACTCCAGCTGCTGCCATCGGCGAAGCGCACGCTCTCGAGGCGCCGGGCCGTGGCGGAGAAATTGACGGTGCTGGCAAACCAGTCGCCGACCGTGACCTGGTCGGTGCCATTGGCATGCGAGAAGTAGAGGTCGTTCGCGTAACGCCACACGCGGATGTCGGCCGGTGCGATGCCAGGGCCGAACTCCAGCACATCCTGCGCGCCGGTCGGGGTGCCTGTCTCGGATTCGGTGATCCAGTCCCGCCCGTCACCAAGGCGAAAGCGGTAGGTGTCCGCATGGTCGCTGCCCTGTGCGCTGTCGCCGCCG
>JBIKTP010000433.1:0-3561 GCA_044348035.1 Burkholderiaceae bacterium | reverse complement strand
GCGGATTCGTCCAGTGCCACCGGCACCGGCTGCATGCGGCGCAGGTCGGCATGCCCCTGCAGGTCGTCGAGTTCCAGCGGCTGCTCGATGTACTGCAGGTCGTAGGCACGCAGCCGCTCGAGCATGCGTCGGGCCGTGCCGGGTGTCCAGGCGCCGTTGACGTCGGCGCGCAGGTCGCGCCTGCCCACCACCGAACGCACGGCCTCCACGTTGGAGACATCGCTGTCGGGTGTCATGCCGATCTTGACCTTGAACGAGCGGTAGCCCTGGTCCAGGAAGCGCTGTGCCGCGGTCTTCAGGGCTGCGGCGTCCGTGCCGAACAGGTAGGCCGCCACCTGCACCTGCTGCCGGAAGGCGCCACCCCACAGGGCATGCAGCGGCTGCCCGGTGCTGCGCCCCACCGCGTCCCACATCGCCATCTCGACCGCTGCCATCGCCATCACGGCGGCGCGCTTGTGGTGGTAGTAACCGGCGCCGAACACATGCCGGGTGAAATGCTCGACATCGCTGGCGCGGTACTGCAGCGCGATGGGCAGGATGGTGTTCACCAGCACCGGCTCGATGAATTCCAGCAGGCAGATCGTCTCGCCATAACCGACCTGGCCATTGGCCAGGCGAAGCTCCACGATCAGCCGGGTGGCAGCCGGCCGCTTGCCTGACCCCCATTCGAGCGCGGACACGAAGGGCATGGCCACCTTCCAGTGGCGCAGGCCCACGATCTGCAGCGGATGGGGAGCCGTCATGTCCTCACTCCGCCTTGATCCCGGCGTCCTGGATGATCTTCTTGTACAGCTCGAACTCGCTGCCCATGAAGGACTGGAACTCGGCCGCACTGTTGCCGACCCGGATGACACCCAGGGCCTGCAGCCTGGCCATCGCGGGCGGCGTGCGCAAGAAGGCCTGCACCTCCTCGGAGATCTTGTTGACGATCGCCGGTGGCGTGCCGGCAGGCGCCATCAGGCCATGCCAGGGCTTCACGTCGAAGCCGCTGACCATGTCGCGCAGCAGCGGCAGCTCGGGCGCGAAGAAGGCGCGCTCCGGCCCGGCCACCCCCAGCGCCCGCAGCTTGCCGGCCTGCACCTGCGGCCAGGAGGTGGTGGCGGCGTCCATCGAGGCGAGCACCTGGCCGCCGAGCAGGTCGGTCATCATGGGCGCCGAGCCCTTGTAGGGCACATGCAGCATGGTGGTGCCGGTCTTCTGCAGGAACAGCTCCATGCCGATATGCAGCGAGGAGCCGGTGCCCGAGGAGCCGTAGGCGATCTTGCCGGGGTTGGCCTTGAGGTAGGCGATGAACTCGGCCACGGTGCGCGCCGGCACCTTCTCGGCGTTCACCACCAGGATCAGCGGCGTCACCCCGATCAGCGAGATGGCGGCAAAGTCCTTGACCGGGTGGAACGGAAAGTTGGCCGGTTGCAGCGCGGGGTTGATGGCGTTGGCGGCGATGTTGCCCATGCCGATGGTGTAGCCGTCGGCCGGTGCCTTGGCCAGCAGGCCCAGGCCGACCGCAGAGGCCGCACCGGGCTTGTTGTCCACCAGAACCGGCTGGCCCCATTTGGCCTGCAGATGGTCGGCCACCAGGCGCGCCATCGCGTCAGCCGCGCCACCGGGCGGCACCGGCACGATCAACCGGATCGGCTTGTTCGGAAAGCTCGCCGCGTCCTGCGCCTGCGCCACCGGTGCGATACCGAGCGACGCCAGCACCAGGGCCGGAAGAAGGGTCAGGAATTGTCTGCGCATGGTCTGTCTCCTTGGAATGGTTGAAAGGTCAAAGAACACAACTTACAGCGGACCCCACCCCTGGGACATCCGGTGAACCTCCGCCAGCCCAAACGCGGTGGGCTGCAGCTCGGGCGCCCGTGCGTGGACTTCGGCGATGCCGATCCGCGACGCGAACAGGCGCTTGCCGTAACACAGCAGGTGCGGCACCGACTGCGTCATGAACAGGATCAGGGGCAGCAGGCGCGCGTGCAGCGCCTCGGCCTCGGCCAGGCGGCCGCTGGCGAGCAGGCGGTGCAGCAGCAGCTGCTGCTCCAGGCAGTCGGGTGCCGGGATCAGGCCCACGCACCCCGACAGTATGTTGCTGATGTACTCCTTGCCGCCGTGCCCGGCAAACACTGCATACCGGCCCTCGGCCGCGCGCACCAGCTCGGCCACCCCGACCGCCGGGCCTTCGCCCTTGAGCATGGTGATGTTGGGGTGCTCCTCGCGCAGCTTCAGCAGGCCCGCATTGGACAGCGAGACATCCATGTTGACCGGGTTGTTCTGCACGGCCACCGGCAGGTCCACCTGCCGGGCGACCGCGCCGAGGAAACGCAGGTACTCCGCCTCCGGGTAGCCCTTGAGCGAGGGCGGCTGCAGGATCACCCAGGACGCGCCGTTGTCCTGCGCCATGCGGGCGAACGCCACCTGCCCGTGCACCGACTGCTCGCCGATGGTCACCGCATAGGGCACGCGGCCACCGATGGCCCGGCCCACGACCTCGACCAGGTGGCGGCGCTCGTTCACGTCGAGCTTGTGGACTTCCGTCACCAGGCCCAGCACGGCGATGCCGTCCGCGCCGGTGGCAATGCATTTCTCGACCTGCAGGCGCATCAGGCCATCGTCGAGGTGCCCCTGTGCGTCGTAGAAGGCGTACAGGATGGGGTAGACCCCGGAAAACGCCGGCACCGTCATGCAGAACCCTTCTTGCGCAGGTACTGCCATACATCCTCGTGGGGCTCGGTCCCCAGGCCGGGGCCTTCCGGCAGGGTGAACTGCCCGTTGGCACAGCGCATGGTGGTCTTCACATACTGCAGGTTGCGGTCGAACACCGAATGCTGGTACTCATGCATCGGGCAGTTCGGCAGGGCCGCCGTGGCATGCAGGCTGGCCGCCTGGAAGATGCCGATGCCGATGCTGGCATGCGGAATCACCTTCACATGGAAGGCATTGGCCATGCGCGCGATCTGCATGAACTGGCTGATGCCGGTGTGGCCCATCTCGGGCTGGATGATGGACATGCTGCGCCGCTCCAGCCGGGGCCGCACCTCGAACACGGTGCGCCATTCCTCGCCCAGCGCCAGCGGCACCTTGATGGACGCGCCGACATGGGCTTGTCCTTCGATGTCTTCCGGCTGGCAGGGCGCCTCGACGAAATACGGCTGGTAGGGCGCGAGCTGGTCGATCAGCTGGATCGCCTCCTGGGCGGTGAACTTCCAGTGCAGGTCGACCATGAGCTTGACGTCCGGCCCCAGGCCTTCGCGCAACACCCGCATTTCGCGAACGATGCCCTCCTGCGACACGGCGGCGGCGTACTTGAACGCGTCGAAACCACGCGCGCGGAACTCGCGGGCCAGCTCCAGCCGCTGGTCCAGCGTTGCGCGTGGCAGGCCGGACACATAGGCCGGAATCTGCGCCATGCGCTGGCCGCCGAGCAGCTTGACGACCGGTTGGCCCACCAGTTTGCCGAACAGGTCCCACACCGCGATGTCCACGCCCGCGATCGCGTCGACGTAATACCCGCCGAAGAAGCCGCGCACCCGCATCAGGTCGTACAGGTCTTCCTGGATGACCACCGCATCG
>JBIKTP010000432.1:0-3566 GCA_044348035.1 Burkholderiaceae bacterium | reverse complement strand
ACGCGGCCGCAGCCCCATGTCCAGCAGGCGGCACACCACATGCAGGCCGCACCACTCGTTGCCATGGGTCAGCGCGTTCACCATCACATGGGGACCCGGCCGCTGCGAGTCGAAGCTGTGCACATAGGGCACACCGGTGTTGGCATCGCGGTAGGGCGCGATGTCGATGCGCCGGATCTGCACCGGGTAGTCCGGCGGATCCAGCACCTGCGCGCCAGCGGACACGGTGGCTCAGCCTTTGAGCGCGAGCGTGGCCACGACCTGGATGGCCGCGCCTTGGGGCACGGCCACTGCCAGGCGCAGCCACCCGCCGAAATTGGCCACCCGCACGAAACTCAGCGCCCCGGGCTGGGCCTGGATGTCCATCGACGCGCCTTCGTTGACCCAGTGCATGCCGTCCGGCGAGATCTGGACCTGCGCCATGGCCACGCTGCCGGCGCCGGCCTTGACCTGCATTACACGCACGAAAAAGACGGCCTCTGCCGCCCAGGCGGCCTCGTAGGGCTCGGTGTGCACCAGGCCCTCCCAGGTGTCGCCGCGTGCCAGCACGGCGGTGTAGGCGTTGCGGATCATGCCGGCCATGTCAGAACTCCCCCGAAAGAAGGACGCTGTCCAGATAGAAGAATGTGCGCTTGGCCGTGTCCGGCTCGCAGAAGAAGGCCAGGTTGAGCATGCACGACAGGTTGGGCATGGCCGGCATGCGGATGGACTCGACCTGCGCGCAGTCGAACACCTGGTCGTTGCACTGGAAACCGAGCCAGCACATGCGCGCGAGGTCGAAATCGAAACGCAGGTAGTGCCAGTTGATCTTGGTCGGGATTTCGTTGTAGCACAGCTTCTGCCCGGCGTGCGGGATGTCCTCCCAGTCCTGCGGGCTGAGATGGTCATGGGTGACTGTCTCGCTGCGCGAGCCGATGGCCCGGAAGGGCAGGCTGCGCTGCTTGAACTGCCAGCGGTTCATGCGCTGGCCGTCCAGGGCATTGAGGTAGCGCAGGTGCGGCATGACGCGCTGCTGCCCGTCCTGCAGATCGAACAGCAAGCCCACCGACCGCACGTCGAGGTCGGACAGCTTGAGTTCATTGGCCTCGGGCTTGAAGGCGAAATAGGTTTCGACCCGGATGCGGGATGCCTTGCGGAAGGTCAGCCGCTTGATCGCCACATTGCGCTCGCCCGGCACCGCTCGCGTGGCGATCTTCAGCGCGTAGGTGCCGTCCACCGAGCCGTGGGTGCCGGCGTCCCAGTGGGTCATCTGGCTGAGCATGGGCTGGGTGTGGCGGGCATACGAATGCGTCATCGTGTCGATCGAGCCCTCGTAGTTGCCGACCAGCGCCGTCCAGCCGTTGAGGCCCTGGTCGAAGTCGTCGAAGCAGATGATGCGCGAGAGGGGGTCGAAGCGCGACAGCCGCGGGTCGCCGTGGGTCAGGTGGGACGATGCCATGGGGCTATCCTTTCGAGGCGCCGGCGGACAGGCCGGCAATCAGGTACTTTTGAACCAGCAGCACGAACACCAGGATGGGCAGCAGCTGCAGCGTGGCCGCCGCGAACAGGATGCCCCAGTCGACGCCGTCGATCGCGCCCACCATCTCTGAGATGACGACCGGCGCGGTCTTGGCATCCACCGCAGTGAAGATGAACGCAAACAGGAAGTCGTTCCAGGCAAACACCATGATGAACACCGAGGTGGCGATCAGGCCCGCATGCGACAGCGGCAGGATGATATGCCACAGCGTCTGCCACAGCGAGGAACCGTCGATGGCCGCCGCCTCCTCGAGCTCGATCGGCAGCTGGTCGATGAAGGCCTTCATGATCCAGGTGCCCAGGCTCAGGAAAAACGCGCTGTACAGCAGGATCAGCACGGTACGGGTGTCATTGAGCATCAGCCAGTTGATGGCCGGAAACAGCGGCAGGGTCAGCACGATCGGCGGCAGCAGGCGCACCATGATCATGAAGAAGGCCGAGGCCGTGAGCATGCGGCCCTGGCGACGCGCATAGACATACCCGGCCAGGAACGAGATCACCAGCGTGAGCGCCGTGGCGCCCAGGGCAATCATCAGGCTGTTGACCAGGTTGTGGAAGAAATCCGGCCAGCGCTGCCACAGGTTGACATAGTTCTGCAGCGTGGGCGTGAACACGAACAGGTTCTTCTCGGAGAAGATGTCGCGCGGCATGCGCAGCGAGCCCAGCACCAGCAGTGCGATCGGAAAGGCCGACCACACCAGCACCACGGCCAGCGCCAGCATGCGCGCGCCGGCGACCAGGGCGCGGCGCACCTGGCGCAGCCTGCGGGACGGTGTGGCGTCATGCATTGGCAAACATCCGCTTGTACATCTGGTGGATGTACCAGGCGCCCATCAGCAGCGAGGCGATCAGCATCAGCCAGCCGGTCGCAGCGGCAGCGCCGAAATCCGCATACCGGAAGGCCTGCCGGTACAGGTAGACGGCCAGCACTTCCGTGGTGCGCGCCGGCCCGCCACCGGTGAGCAGCCAGACCTCGGAGAAGATGCGGAAGGCAAAGATGTAGCGGAACACCACCGCCACCAGCATGGCGGGCACCAGCAGCGGAAAGGTCACGTCGACAAAGCGGCGCCAGGCGCCGGCGCCATCGACCTTGGCCGCCTCGTACAGGTCGCGGGGGATGCCCAGCAGCGCGGTGTACAGCAGGATGAAGGTGAACGGCAGGTGGTGCCAGATCGAGAGCAGGATCACCATGGCCAGGCCATGCGAGGGCTCCACCGCCCAGTCCAGCTCCGGCAGGCCCAGCCCGCGCAGGGCCAGGCTGACCGGCCCGCCGATGGGATCCATCATGAACTTCCAGATCACGACGCTCACCACCTCGCTGATGGCATACGGTGCCAGCACCACCGCGATCATCAGCCGGCGCCAGGGGATCCAGCCGGCGAACAGCATGGCCACAGCCAGCGCCAGCGCAAACTCGCCCAGCACCACGGCATTGACCACGATGACGGTGTTGAGCGCGGCGGTCCAGAAATACGGGTCGCTCAACACCGTGACGTAATTGCCCAGGCCGACCCACTGCGGCGCGGTGCCGTAGGTGGAGCGCGTCAGGCTCAGCCAGAAGACATAGAGCGCCGGCAGGAACAGCAGGGCGATCAGCATCGCCTGTGCCGGCGCCACCATCAGCCAGTGGCGTCGGGTGGGTGCGCTCATGTGTCGATGCGGTAGCGCTGCACCGCGTCCCAGTCGATGTCGATGCCCAGGCCAGGGCCCTGCGGCACGGTCAGACGGCCATCGACCAGGTCCTGCGCGGCACCGACGCGCTGCGTGGCGAGCGCATCGCGCAGCGGGTTGGCGATGAACATGCACTCGAAGCTGACAAAGGCCGGCATCGCAGCGGCGAGCTGCAGGCTGGCGGCCACGCAGACCGCACCCGACCAGCCGACATGGGGCGCATACCCGACATGGAATGCATGCGCCAGCGTGGCGATGTCACGCGTCTCGCTGATGCCGCCGGCGCGGGCCACATCCGGCTGGATGATGGCCACCAGCCGCTCGCGCAGCAGCTCGGACGCATGGGCCACGGTGTAGTCGCTCTCGCCGGCGGCCAG
>JBIKTP010000026.1:0-10825 GCA_044348035.1 Burkholderiaceae bacterium | reverse complement strand
AGCGCATCGAGCTGGTGGTTCGCCTGGTGCGCAGCAAGGGCGTGGGCGTGTTCTTCGTCACCCAGAACCCGCTGGACATTCCCGACACCGTGCTGGCACAGCTTGGCAACCGGGTGCAGCACGCCCTGCGCGCCTTCACGCCGCGGGACCAGAAGGCGGTGAAGTCCGCCGCCGAAACCATGCGGCAGAACCCGCAACTCGACATCGAGACCGCCATCACCGAGCTCGGGGTGGGTGAGGCACTGGTCAGTTTCCTGGATGAAAAAGGCCGCCCCGGCATCACGGAACGGGTGTACATCCTGCCCCCAGCCAGCCAGATCGGGCCGATCAATGCCGCCCAGCGCAAGACCCTGATCGCGGAATCCATCGTGGCCGGGGTCTACGAGAAGGCAGTTGACCGCGAATCCGCGTTCGAGGCGATCAAGGGCCGCACACAGGCGCGGATGGCCGACACCGCCACCGCCCAGCAGAAGACCGAGGCCATGGGCAAGACCATCGCCCGCCAGGGTGGCGCGGCAGCGGCGCCCGACGCAGCGCCCGCACCCGCCGAATCGTCCGGCGGCAGTCTGCTGGACTCGCTGGGCAGCCTGATCGGTGGCGGTGCGCGACGCACGCGGGCCAGCGCCGGCGAGCAGTTGTTCAAGAGCGCTGCAAGCGCGGTCGGTCGTGAAGTCGGCCGCCAGATCATCCGCGGGGTGCTGGGTGGCATTTTCGGCGGCAAACGCTGACCCGCGCCCGCCAACAGCCCCCCTTCTCACTTTTCCAAGGACCCCTTCCCACCATGACCGACCTGTCATCGATCGAGAACCTGCACGTGATCAACCACCCGCTGGTGCAGCACAAGCTGACCCTGATGCGCAACAAGGAGGCCAGCACCAACAGCTTTCGCCGCCTTCTCAACGAATTGAGCATGCTGATGGCCTACGAAGTCACGCGCGACATGGCCACCCAGGAGGTCGAGATCGAGACCCCCCTGGAAAAGATGAACGCCCAGATGATCGACGGCAAGAAGCTGGTCCTGGTGTCGATCCTGCGCGCCGGCAATGGCATCCTGGACGGCATGCTCACCGTGGTGCCCGGGGCGCGTGTGGGCCACATCGGCCTTTACCGCGACCCGAAGACGCTGGAGGCCGTCGAGTACTACTTCAAGATGCCGCAGGACATGCACGAACGGGACGTGGTGGTGGTCGATCCGATGCTGGCGACCGGAAACTCCGCCGTTGCAGCCATCGACCGGGTGAAGGCGCTCCAGCCGAAATCCGTCAAGTTCATGTGCCTGCTCACCTGCCCCGAAGGCGTGAAGACCCTGCATGCCGCGCACCCCGACGTGGCCATCTACACCGCAGCCGTGGACCGGCAACTCAACGACCACGGCTACATCCTGCCAGGGCTGGGAGATGCCGGCGACCGGATCTTCGGGACGCAGTAAGGCCCTCAGGACGGTTGTACCGGCGACGCGAGCACGGTCTTGAGCACCATGTCCACCAGCAGCGATTCGGCCGCCACAAAGTCCTGTTCCTCCAGGGCCGGCTTGCCCAGCACCAGGCAGATCTGGCTGGCAAAGTCGGCATAGGCCTGGGTGGAGGCCCACAGGACCACCATCAGATGGGCCGCATCGACCGGGCGGCACAGGCCCTGCTCTGCCCAGTGGTTGAACACCGCAATGTCGGCCTGCAATGCCGGCAACACGCGGTCACGGATCTCCTGCGCGAAAAGGGGCGTGCCGGAGATCACTTCGTTGGCATAGACACGGGAGTCATACGGATGGTCCCGCGAAAAGCGCAGCTTGCCTGCGATGTACTTGCGCAGTGCCGTGGCGGGGTCGTCGGCATGGTGGGTGATGGCCTCCATGTCGGACAGCCACACATCGAGCACGCCGTGCAGCACCCGGCGGTACAGGCCTTCCTTGCTGCCGAAGTAATACAGCAGATTCTGCTTGGCGGTGCCGACTTCGCGGGCGATATGGTCCAGCGACACACCGCCGAAACCGCGCACCGCAAACAGGCGCTTGGCCGCGTCCAGGATTTCCTGTTCCAGCCGTTCCCGGTTGTCGCTGCGGCTCTCCCTGCCAGGCGCATTCTTGGAACTCTTGGACATAAGCCCGCATGTTAGCCGCTTGCCCATGGCGCCCTTGGCGCGAGTCTTGCTTGGACGCGGGATGGGGTAAACCCCAGTGGCAATCCCGGCGGGGATGCCTTTCAATCGCTTGTGTGTTTACCACTTGGTAAGTTTTGATTCCCCAGCAGCCCGTGAAAGCCACACCATGACCCCCACTGCTTCCGACGGCCCAGGCGGGCAGGATGTCCGACCAGCCCGCCTGACACCTGACCAATACGCGCAGAACTTCTGCGACGCCCATCCACCCCTGACGCTGGCTCAGGCCCGCATCGAGGCGGACCGGTGTTACTACTGTTATGAAGCGCCCTGCCAGACAGCCTGCCCGACCGGCATCGACGTCCCCAGTTTCATCCAGCGCATTGCCGACGGCAACATCCGCGGCTCGGCCCACGCCATCCTGAGCGCCAACCCGCTGGGGGGCATGTGCGCCCGGGTCTGCCCCACCGAGGTGCTGTGTGAACAGGCCTGCGTGCGCAACACCCACGAAGACAAACCGGTGGAGATCGGCCAGTTGCAGCGCTACGCGACCGACGCCTACTTCGCCCGGCCCGGCGCGCCCCTGTTCACCCGCGCACCTGCCACCGGACGGCGCGTGGCGGTCGTCGGTGCCGGGCCCGCCGGTCTGGCCTGCGCCCACGGACTGGCCCGCCTCGGCCACGAGGTGGTGGTCCTGGACGCCAACACCAAGCCCGGCGGCCTGAACGAATACGGCCTGGCCACCTACAAGACGGTCGACGACTTCGCCCAGAAAGAGGTCGCCTGGCTGCTGTCCATCGGCGGCATCGAGATCCGCCACAACACCCATGTCGGGCGCGACGTCAGCCTGGAAACACTGGCGTCCGATTTTGATGCGGTCTTCCTGGGCCTGGGACTGGCTGGCGTGAACGCCATCGGCATTGCCGAGCCGGCCGTGCAAGGCCTGCGCAACGCCGTCGAGTTCATCGCGCAATTGCGGCAGGCAAGCGACTATGCAACGGTGCCGGTCGGGCGCCGGGTGCTGGTCATCGGCGGCGGCATGACAGCGGTGGACGCCGCCGTGCAGTCCCGCAAACTCGGCGCCGACGAGGTGACCATGGTCTACCGGCGCGGCCCGCAGGACATGTCCGCCTCTGGCCACGAGCAGGAATGGGCACAGACCCACGGTGTCACCATCCGCCACTGGGCCGCCCCCAGGGAAGTGCTGGCCGCAAACGGCCATGTGACCGGCATGCGTTTTGCCGCCACCCGGGTCGACAACGGCAAGCTGGTGGAGACCGGCGAGACCTTCACGCTGGCCGCCGACAGCGTCCTCAAGGCCATTGGGCAGAGCTTCATGCCGTCGCCGCTGCAGGCGCTGGTGGCGCTGGAAGGCGGCCGTATCCGCACCGACGCCGCCGGACGCACCTCCCACCCCAAGGTATGGGCCGGCGGTGACTGCCGCGTCGGCGGGCGGGACCTCACCGTCGAAGCGGTCGAACACGGCAAGGTGGCGGCCTTGTCGATCCATGCGGCGCTGGCCGCCACCACCGGAGCCTGACACCATGGCCGACCTGCACACCGAATTCCTGGGTATCCACAGCCCCAATCCGTTCTGGCTCGCATCGGCCCCCCCGACCGACAAGGAGTACAACGTCGTGCGCGCCTTCGAGGCCGGCTGGGGCGGCGTGGTCTGGAAGACACTGGGCGAAGACCCGCCGGTGGTCAACGTGCACGGGCCCCGCTACACGGCGCTGATGGGCGGCGACCGGCGCGTGATCGGTTTCAACAACATCGAACTGATCACCGACCGGCCGCTGCAGACCAACCTGGACGAGATCCGGCGCGTCAAGCGCGCCTGGCCAGACCGTGCCATGGTGGTCTCCCTGATGGTGCCCTGCGAGGAACAGTCCTGGAAACGCATCCTGCCGATGGTGGAGGACACCGGTTGCGATGGCATCGAGCTCAATTTCGGCTGCCCCCACGGCATGAGCGAGCGCGGCATGGGCTCGTCGGTCGGCCAGGTGCCGGAATACATCGAGATGGTGGCGCGCTGGTGCAAGCATTATTCGAGGCTGCCGGTGATCGTGAAGCTGACGCCCAACATCACCGACATCCGCTACCCGGCGCGCGCCGCCAAGGCCGGGGGGGCCGACGCGGTCTCTCTGATCAACACCATCAATTCCGTCATGGCGGTGAACCTGGAGACCATGACCATGGTGCCCAGCGTGGGCCCCCAGGGCTCGCACGGCGGGTATTGCGGCACGGCCGTGAAACCGATCGCGCTCAACATGGTGGCCGAGATCGCGCGGGACCCGCAGACCGCAGGCCTGCCGATCTCGGGCATTGGCGGCATCAATACCTGGCGCGATGCGGCCGAGTTCATCGCTCTGGGCAGCGGCACGGTGCAGGTGTGCACCGCCGCCATGGTGTACGGCTTCAAGATCGTGCAGGACATGTGCAGCGGCCTGTCCAACTTCATGGATTCGCAGGGCTACACCAGCGTCGCGCAGATGGTCGGCAAGGCCGTGCCCAGCGTCACCGGGTGGAGCAACCTGAACCTGAACCATGTCGAGAAAGCCGTCATCCACCAGGACAACTGCATCCAGTGCGGCCGTTGCTACGCGGCCTGCGAGGACACCTCGCACCAGGCGATCACCGCCACGAAGGACGGCCGGCGCCACTTCGAGATCAAGGAAGAGGAATGCGTGGGCTGCAACCTGTGTGTCTCGATCTGCCCGGTGCCTGACGCCTTGAGCATGCGCACCCTGAAACCCGGCGAAGTCGACAAACGCACCGGCAAGACCGTCTCGGCCGACTACGCCAACTGGACCACCCACCCGAACAACCCCATGAGCCCGGCATTCAAGGCCCCTGCCGGCGCCGGCGTTCCGGCCTGAGGCCTATCATCCCTGTACTTTTGCAACCCCGGAGATTTTCATGACAACGATCCTCATTCGCGGCGGCACGGTCGTCAACGCCGACCAGCAGTTCCGCGCCGATGTCTTGTGCGTGGATGGCAAGATCGCCAGCGTCGCAGAGGGGCTGGCGACGCCCGCCGGTGCCCAGGTCGTCGACGCTGGCGGCCAGTACGTCATGCCCGGCGGCATCGACCCGCACACCCACATGCAGCTGCCGTTCATGGGTTCGGTCACCATGGACGACTTCTTCACCGGCACGGCGGCCGGGCTGGCGGGTGGCACCACCTCCATCATCGACTTCGTCATCCCCAACCCCCACCAGCCGCTGATGGAGGCCTACAGGACCTGGCGCGGCTGGGCCGAGAAGTCCGCAGCCGATTACAGCTTTCACGTGGCCGTGACCTGGTGGAGCGACTCGGTGGCGGCCGACATGGGCACGCTGGTGCGGGAGGAAGGCGTGAACAGCTTCAAGCATTTCATGGCCTACAAGAACGCCATCATGTGCAGCGACGAGACGCTGGTGAACAGCTTCAAGCGGGCGCTGGAGCTCGGCGCCATGCCCACGGTGCATGCCGAGAACGGCGAACTGGTGTTCCTGCTGCAACAGGAGATGGCCCGCATGGGCATCACCGGCCCCGAGGGCCATCCGCTGTCGCGCCCGGCCGGCGTCGAGGGCGAGGCCGCCAACCGCGCGATCGCGATCGCCGATGTGCTGGGCGTTCCGATCTACATCGTGCATGTGTCCTGCATCGAGGCCGCCGAAGCGGTGGCCCGGGCCCGTGCGCGCGGCCAGCGGGTCTACGGCGAAGTGCTGGCAGGCCACCTGGTCATCGACGACTCGGTCTACCGCCACCCCGACTTCGCCACCGCGGCCGGTTACGTGATGAGCCCGCCGTTCCGCCCCAGGGGCAACCAGGAATTCCTCTGGCGCGGTCTGCAGTCCGGCAATCTGCACACCACGGCCACCGACCACTGCACCTTCTGCGCCGAGCAGAAGGCTGCCGGCAAGGACGACTTCAGCAAGATCCCCAACGGCTGCGGCGGCATCGAGGAGCGCCTGGCGGTCATCTGGGAACACGGTGTGAACACCGGCCGGCTGACCCCCAGCGAATTCGTGGCGATCACCTCGGCCAATGCCGCCAAGCTGTTCAACATCTACCCGCAGAAAGGCTGCATCGCGCCGGGTGCGGATGCCGATGTGGTGGTGTGGGACCCGCAGGGCACCAAGACGCTGTCGGCCAAGACGCAATTCAGCAAGGGTGACTTCAACGTGTTCGAAGGCATGGCCGTGCGGGGCATACCGAGCCACACGCTGAGCCAGGGCCGGCTGGTGTACGTGCAGGGCGACCTGCGGGCCACTGCCGGCAGCGGGCGCTACATCAAGCGCCCGGCCTTTGGCGCCAACTTCGAGGCGGCCCACAAGCGCCTGGAAGCCCACAAGCCGACCGCCGTGGCGCGCTGAACCGGCCCCCGAAGCATTTCCAGGAGCAACACCATGAACGCTGCAGTGGCAGAGAGCACCGCCAACCCGACGATCGACGGCCTGCGCATCAACGGCGACCGATTGTGGAAGTCCCTGATGGAACTCGCCAGGATCGGCGCCACCGACAAGGGTGGCGTGTGCCGCCTGACCCTCACCGACCTGGACAAGCAGGGCCGTGACCTGGTCATCGGCTGGGCCCGCGACGCTGGCATGTCGGTCGTGATCGACAAGATCGGCAACGGTTTCATGCGCCGGCCCGGGCGCAACAACACCCTGCCGCCCATCATGACCGGCAGCCACATCGACACCCAGCCCACCGGCGGCAAGTTCGACGGCAACTATGGTGTGCTGGCCGGCATCGAGGTGGTGCGCACCCTGAACGACCACGGCATCGAGACCGAAGCACCGATCGAGGTCGCCTTCTGGACCAACGAGGAAGGCTCGCGCTTCGTGCCTGTCATGATGGGCTCGGGCGTGTTCGCGAAGGCCTTCACGCTGGAGCATGCCTACGCCGCGCGGGACACTGCCGGCAAGTCGGTCAGGGAGGAGCTCGAGCGCATCGGCTACATCGGCGCCGAGGAGCCGGGTGAGCACCCGATCGGCGCCTATTTCGAGACCCATATCGAACAGGGCCCGGTGCTGGAGGACAACAAGAAGACCATCGGCGTGGTGTCCGGCGTGCTGGGCATCCGCTGGTTCGACTGCACCGTGACCGGCATGGAAGCACATGCCGGCCCGACCCCGATGGCCCTGCGCAAGGACGCGCTGCAGGTCGCCACCCATCTGATGCAGGAGGTGGTGGCCGCCGCCCTGCGCCACAAGCCGCATGGCCGCGGCACGGTGGGCATGGTGCAGGTCCACCCCAACAGCCGCAACGTGATCCCGGGGCGGGTGAAGTTCTCCATCGACCTGCGCAACGCGACCGACGCGCTGGTCGACACGATGGTCGACGAGGTCAAGGCCTATGCGGAGCAGCTCAGCAAGGACAGCGGCCTGGCCATCAAGATCGAACTGGTGTCGAGTTATCCGGCGCAGATCTTCCACGATGACTGCGTCGACGCGGTCGCTCGCGCAGCCGCCAAGCTCGGTTACTCCAACATGCCGGCTGTCTCGGGCGCGGGCCACGACGCGGTCTACATGGCGCAGCTGGCGCCGGCCGGCATGATCTTCATCCCCTGCAAGGACGGCATCAGCCACAATGAGATCGAAGATGCCCAGCCGGAACACATCACGGCCGGCTGCAACGTGCTGCTGCATGCCATGCTGGAACGCGCCGGCACCTGATTTGCAATACCTTCCCTGTCCACCACCCCAAGGAGAACCTGCCCCCATGTCCACACTGAATCGCCGCCACCTGGTGGCTCTGGCCGCCGCCCTGGCCACCATGACCCCCGGCCTCGCGCTGGCCCAGGCCAAGATCAAGGTCGCCGGTATCTATACCGTGCCTTTCGAGCAGCAATGGGCCGGGCGCCTGCACACCGCGCTGAAGGCCGCCGAGGCCCGAGGCGATATCGAATACAAGGCCAGCGAGAACGTCTCGAACGCCGACTACGAACGCGTCATGCGCGAATACGCCACGGCTGGCAATGTGCTGATCGTCGGTGAGGCCTTCGGGGTCGAGGCCGCGGCGCGCAAAGTGGCCAAGGACTTTCCCAAGGTCTCCTTCCTGATGGGGTCCTCGGGCAAGCCGCAGGCGCCCAACTTCAGCGTGTTCGACAACTACATCCAGGAGCCAGCCTACCTGTCGGGCATGGTTGCCGGCGGCATGTCCAAGAGCAACAAGATCGGCATGGTCGGCGGTTTCCCGATCCCCGAGGTCAATCGGCTGATGAACGCCTTCATGGCCGGCGCCAAGGAAACCAATCCCAAGGTGGAATTCAGTGTCAGCTTCATCAACAGCTGGTTCGACCCGCCCAAGGCCAAGGAAGCTGCCTTCGCGATGATCGACAAGGGCGCCGATGTGCTGTATGCCGAGCGCTTCGGCGTCAGCGATGCAGCCAAGGAAAAAGGCAAGCTGGCCATCGGCAACGTGATCAACACCCAGGACAAGTACCCCGACACCGTGGTGTCGTCCGCGATCTGGCATTTCGAGCCCTCAGCCAACCGTGCCATCAAGATGGTCAAGGACGGCAAGTTCACCGCCGAGGATTACGGCCCCTACTCGATGATGAAGCACAAGGGCTCCTCGCTCGCCCCGCTGGGCACCTTCGAGAAAAAGATACCGGCAGAAATCGTGGCCAAGATGCGCGCCAAGGAGAAAGCCATCCTCGATGGCAAGTTCACCGTCAAGGTGGACGACAACCAGCCCAAGTCCACCTCCAAGTAGGCGGGCTGCCGGCCACCTGCGGACACCCCTGTACCGGGGTGTCTTTTTTTTGACTGCCCATCGTGACCGAAACCGTCCTGCAGATCAGTGGCATCACCAAGCGCTTCGGCACCCTGGTGGCCAACGATGCGATTTCGCTCACGCTGGCACGCGGCGAGGTGCTGGCGCTGCTCGGCGAGAACGGCGCGGGCAAATCCACGCTGGTGTCCATCCTGTTCGGGCACTATGTGGCCGACGCCGGCACCATCACCGCCTTCGGCAATCCCTTGCCGCCGGGTGACCCGCGGGCTGCGCTCGCCGCAGGCATCGGCATGGTGCACCAGCATTTCACGCTGGCCGACAACCTGACCGTCCTGGACAACATCATGATGGGCTCCGAGCCCCTGTGGCAGGCCTTCACCCGACGCAGTCAGGCGCGCGAGAAGCTCGAGGCGGTGGCACGCCAGTTCAGCCTGGCGGTCGACCCGTACGCCCGCGTCGGAAGCCTGTCGGTGGGCGAGCGCCAGCGGGTCGAGATCCTGAAGGCGCTGTACCGCGGCGCCCGGATCCTGATCCTGGACGAGCCTACCGCCGTGCTGACGCCCCAGGAAAGCGAGGCGCTGTTCGCCGTGCTGGCGCGCATGGTGGCGCAGGGCCTGTCGATCATCTTCATCAGCCACAAGCTCGCCGAGGTGCTGCGGGTGTCCGACCGCATCGCGGTGCTGCGTGGCGGCAAGCTGGTGGCGCAGGCGCACGCCCGCTCGACCACCCAGGGGCAGCTGGCGCAGTGGATGGTCGGCCACCCGATCAACCAGCCCCAGCGCCGGCCGGCAACCCGGGTCGGGGAGGCCGTGTGCGTGCTGCGCGACGTGGTCAGCGCTGCATCCCGGGAGCGGCTGGCGGGCGCCTCGCTGACCCTGCGCGGTGGCGAGATCATGGCGATTGCGGGTGTATCGGGCAATGGCCAGGTGGCCCTGGCCGAACTGCTGTGCGGTACCCGGGCGGCGACGGCCGGTTCGGTGCAGTTCCTGGGTCGACCACTGCCGGCTGATCCGGCTTTGCTGGTGGCGCAGGGCGTGGCCCGCATACCGGAGGACCGGCATGCGGTCGGCGTGGTGGGGGACCTGCCGGTCTGGGAGAACGCGGTCTCCGAGCGCCTGCGCAGCCCGGCTTTCTCGCGCGGTTTCTGGGTACGCCGCCGCGCGGCACGCGCCCATGCGCAGCGCATCCTGCAGGCATTCGATGTCCGGGGCGCTGGCGCCGCTGCACCCGCACGGGCGCTGTCGGGCGGCAACATGCAAAAGCTCATCCTCGGTCGCGCCTTGCTGCACCCGGACTCCCTGCCGGACAAACCAGTCACCCCGCGGCTGATCGTCGCCCACCAGCCGACCTGGGGCCTGGACATCGGTGCCGTTGCCTATGTGCAGGAGCAGCTGATTGCCGCCCGCGATGCGGGTGCCGCGGTCTTGCTGATCTCGGACGACCTCGACGAGGTGTTGGTGCTGGGTGACCAGGTGGCAGTGATCCACGCCGGCCACCTTGGAGCGCCCCGCCCGGCGGCGGACTGGTCGCGCGAGGCCATCGGCCTGGCCATGGCGGGCGCCGCGGAGCCGGGCGCATGAGGCTCGAGAAACGCCATCGCCAGTCGGCGCTTGCGCTGGTGCTGGCCCCGGTGGGCGCGGTCGCCGTCACCATGCTGGTGAGCGCGCTGCTGGTGCTGTGGGCAGGCGCCCCGGTGGCGCAGACCTATGCGCTGCTGCTGCAAGGCGGTTTTGGTTCGGTGTTTGCGCTCAGCGAAACCTTCACCCGGGCGATTCCGCTGATGCTGACAGGTCTGGCGGCGACCGTGGCCTTCCAGGCCCGCCTGTTCAACATCGGTGCAGAAGGCCAGCTCTATGCCGGTGCACTGGCGGCAGTCGCGGTCGGTGGCCTGCACGGCGGTACCGGCTTCGACCAGATCCCGATGCCGTTGCTGTTCGCACTGATGATGCTGGCTGCGGCCCTGGCCGGCGCGCTGCTGCTGCTCGGGCCGGCCCTGCTGAA
>JBIKTP010000431.1:0-3585 GCA_044348035.1 Burkholderiaceae bacterium | reverse complement strand
CAAGGCCGAGGAGGTGGGGGGCCTGGGCTACCTTAATTCCCTTGCGCAGTATGTCCCCAGCGCCGGTAACATCCGCCGCTATGCGGAGATCGTGCGGGAACGCTCGATCCTGCGCAAGCTGGTCAGCGCGAGTGATGAAATCGCGACCAATGCCTTCAATCCCCAGGGTCGGCCGGTCGCGTCCATCGTGGACGAGGCCGAGCAGAAGATCTTCAACATCGGTGAACAGGGCTCGCGCATGAAGCGCGGCTTCCAGGCCATGGACACGTTGGTGGTGGACCTGCTGGACCGGGTCCAGGAGATGGCCGACAACCCGAACGACGTCACCGGCGTGCCGACAGGCTTTTATGACCTGGACCGCATGACCGCAGGGTTCCAGGCGGGCGACCTGATCGTTCTGGCGGCGCGCCCATCCATGGGCAAGACAGCACTCGCCATCAACATTGCCGAGAACGTCGCGCTGCAGGAGGGCCTGCCGGTTGCCGTCTTCTCGATGGAAATGGGCGCCGCCCAGCTGGCGGTGCGTATCGTCGGCTCCATCGGCCGCATCGACCAGGGACACCTGCGCACTGGCAAGCTGACCGACGAAGAGTGGCCGCGCCTGACCGAGGCGATCGAGAAGTTGCGCACGATTTCGCTGC
Organism: Burkholderiaceae bacterium; assembly: GCA_044348035.1. GTDB lineage: Bacteria > Pseudomonadota > Gammaproteobacteria > Burkholderiales > Burkholderiaceae_C > CAISIP01. The sequence goes on along the minus strand of JBIKTP010000431.1, from coordinate 2,944 downwards.
ATATCGACGAAAGCGCCGGGCTGACGTCCAGCGAGTTGCGTGCAAATGCGCGCCGCCTCGCGCGCCAGTGCGGACAGCTGGGTCTGATCGTGGTCGACTACCTGCAGTTGATGAGCGGCTCGGCCTCGAGCGACGAAAACCGCGCCACCGAACTCGGCGAGATCTCGCGCGGCCTGAAGATGCTGGCCAAGGAGCTCAAGTGCCCGGTGATCGCACTCTCGCAGCTCAACCGCAGCGTGGAAACCCGCCCGGACAAGCGCCCGATGATGAGCGACCTGCGCGAATCCGGCGCCATCGAGCAGGACGCAGACATCATCATGTTCATCTACCGGGACGAGTACTACACCAAGGATGCCTGCAAGGAGCCGGGTGTGGCCGAGGTCATCATTGCCAAGCAGCGCAACGGGCCTACCGGCACCGTCAAGCTGGCTTTCCTCAAGCCGATCACGAAGTTCGAGAACCTCGCCAGTGGGGGTGGTGGAGACTATTGAAGAGGCTTCGCCGCGGGTTCAAAGCACTTCGCTGGCGAAATCGGCCAGCCGGGAGCGCTCACCCCGGGCCAGCGTGATGTGGCCGCCATGTGGCCACCCCTTGAACTTGTCGACCGCAAACGTCAGGCCGGAAGATCCTTCGGTCAGGTAAGGCGTATCGATCTGCGCCAGGTTCCCCATGCAGATGATCTTGGTGCCCGGGCCCGCCCGGGTGATCAGTGTCTTCATCTGCTTGGGCGTCAGGTTCTGCGCCTCGTCGATGATGAGGTACTTGTTGAGGAAGGTCCGCCCGCGCATGAAGTTCATGCTCTTGATCTTGATCCTGCTGCGGATGAGTTCGCTGGTGGCCGCGCGGCCCCATTCCCCGGCGCTGGTGTCGGTCTTGCCGAGCACTTCGAGGTTGTCGTCCAGGGCTCCCATCCAGGGACCCATTTTTTCTTCTTCGGTACCGGGCAGGAATCCGATGTCCTCCCCCACACTGACGGTTGCGCGGGTCACGATGATTTCGGTGTACCGGCGGTCGTCCAGTACCTGGGTCAGGCCGGCCGCCAGTGCCATCAGTGTCTTGCCGCTGCCGGCGGTACCCGTGAGGGTGACGAAGTCCACCTCGGGGTCCATGAGCAGGTTCATGGCGAAGTTCTGTTCCCGGTTGCGGGTGGTCACCCCCCACACGGCATTCTTCAGGTGGTTGTAGTCCTTGAGCGTCTTGAACACCGCGGTCTTGCCGCGGATCTCGGTGACGCGGGCGTAGAGACTGGGCTCCCCGGGGGATTCGAAGTACACGAACTGGTTGATCAGCAGGCTCGGCACGACCGGACCATTGACCCGGTAGAAGGTGTGCACGCCCTGTTGCCAGCTCTCCACGGTTTGTCCGTGGGTGGCCCAGAAATCACCGGGCAGCGCGAAGGAGCCGGCGTACAGCAGGTCGCCATCGTCCAGTGTCTTGTCGTTCTGGTAGTCGTCGGTGGCCAGGCCCAGCGCACGCGCCTTGACACGCATGTTGATGTCCTTCGACACCAGGACCACCTCGCGCGCAGCCTTTCCACCCTCTGCGTTTCCGTGCTGGATGCGCAGTCCCTCGACCACGCCGAGAATCTGGTTGTCGGCCTTGCCTTGGGGCAGACTGGAGGGCAGGGTGTACCCCAGCGACTGGGTTTGGAAGAACAGTTTCCCACGGGCATCGCTGTGGCCGGTGGCGTCCAGGCGCAGGCCATTGCCGATGTCAGAGCCGCTCGTGGCCGCCAGCGCATCCAGGGAGCGGCTGGTCTGGCGGGCATTGCGGGCTACCTCGGTCATGCCTTTCTTGTGGCCATCGAGTTCCTCCAGCACAATCATCGGCAGGAAGATGTCGTGCTCCTCGAAGCGGAACAGGCACATCGGGTCATGCAGCAGCACATTGGTGTCGAGGACGAACAGCTTGGCCGGCCCGCTGGCCTTGCGCTTGCGTACGCGCGGCGAAGCTTCGGATGCCGGTTGGGCCGCGGCGCTGCGATCGGCCACAGGCCGGGTGACCGGCAGATCGACCACGGTCGGCCCCCGGGATTCGACCGGTGCCACGGGCACCTGCGCTGCGACTCTGGGGGCGGCGGGACGCTCCAGAGCGCCAACGCGCCGCGCAGGAGCGGCGACCGGCTCGGCAGGGGCTGCCTTGCGGGGCGCACGGGGCGAACGCTCAGGCGCCTCGTAGGTATCCAGATTCAGGACGGTGGCGCGTTTGGTGGGGGCAGGGGGCAGGGGCATGGACCGGTTGGCTCGAGGGGTGCCGGGGGACTGCAGGTCCGGCGGGTTTCAGGCAAAACAAAAAGCCGCCTGGGACCGAGGCGGCTTTGAGGGGGAGATACAGTCTGCGGTAGACGTCATGCAAACCATTATGCATGAGCGCCGTGACGGCGGCATGAACCGGTCAGGCGGCCTTCTTGAGCGCCTTGACCGCCTTGAGCACGTCGTCCACATGGCCCGGCACCTTGAGTCCGCGCCATTCTTCCTTGAGCATGCCATCGGCGCCGATCAGGAAAGTGCTGCGTTCGATGCCCTTGACCTTCTTGCCGTACATGATCTTGTTCTTGACAACGCCGAACATGTGGCACATTTTCTCTTCGGTATCGGCGATCAGCTCGAAGGGCAGTTCGAGCTTGAGTTTGAAGTCTTCGTGTGACTTCATGTTGTCGCGTGACACCCCGAACACCGTGGCGCCGGCCTTCACGAAATCCTTGTACTTGTCGCGGAACTGCATCGCCTCTGTGGTACACCCAGGGGTGTTGTCCTTGGGGTAGAAATACAGCACCATGGTCTTGCCGAGGTGGGTGGTGTTGGAGACTTTGACACCGCTGGTGGCATTGGCTTCGAATTCGGGAAGGGGTTTGTTGACAACGATCGCCATAAGTTTCTTGAGTCTCGCGTGCAGAATGTGTCAGGGTCTGGCTGAAGCGGGGCATGCGCAGGCAATGGCGTCG
>JBIKTP010000430.1:0-3588 GCA_044348035.1 Burkholderiaceae bacterium | reverse complement strand
GCAAGACAAATGCAAGCATGGAGGGGCGTCTGTGAGGTGCGGAAAAAACAAACGGTCAGGGCGTCTGACCGTTGCAGGATGAAGGTTCAAGGCCGCACGATGGGCCTTGCGGGGGCGGGTAGCGTCAGACTCAATTGACCTTGATCAGGCGCCAGTCGAGCCGGTTGTCTGCGCGGTGCACGACCTCGATGTTTTTCTTCATGGCCCAGGGGATCACCTGGTTGTGCATGGGAATGTGCGCGACCGTGTCGTTCTGCAGTTGGAGCGCTTCGGTCAGCATGCGGTTGCGCACCTGCAGGTCGGTCTCGGCCTTGACGCGGTCCACCAGGTAATCCATGCGCTGGTTGCTGTAGCGCCCGACGTTGTAGTTGCCATCGCCGCCGGTGCCCACGGTGCGGGTCAGGGACTGCAGGCTGTACAAGGCATCGAAGGTCGGCACGCCCCAGCCCAGCATGTAGATGCTGGCTTCATAACGCTGGATCATCGGGAAATAGGTCACCAGCGGCAGCGTGCGCAGCTTGGCCTTGATGCCGACCCTGGCCCACATGGCGGTTACCGCCTGGCAGATTTCTTCGTCGTTGATGTAACGGTTGTTGGGGCAGGCGAAGTCCACCTCGAAGCCGTTGGGGTAACCCGCATCGGCAAGTTGTTTCCTGGACGCCTCCGGGTCATAGGGGTGGCGTTTGTTGACCGCTTCGGTCCAGCCGTTCACCTGGGGCGAGACCAGCGCGCCAGTGGCCTGCGCCATGCCCCGCATGGTCACGCGGCTGATGCTGTCGATGTCGATGGCCTGGTAGAGCGCCTTGCGCACGCGCAGGTCTTTCAGGGGGTTCTTGCCCTTGACGTTGGAGCCGGGCAATTCATCGCGGAACTGGTCCAGGCCGAAGAAGATGGTGCGGTTCTCGACGCCGTCCATCACCTTCAGGTTGGGGCTGTTCCGCAGGCGGGCCAGATCCTGCGGGCTGGGGTCCAGCACGAAATCGAGTTCTCCCGACAGCAGAGCGGCCACCCGGGTGGCCTCCGCCTTGATCGGGGTGTAGATGATTTCGGTCACGTTGGTGGGAATGGTGCCCCAGTAGTTGGGGTTCCTGACCAGCACCAGCTTCTGGTCGGGTTGCCATTCCTTGAGCATGTAGGGCCCGGAACCCATGGCGTTGCGGTGGGCGAACGACTCGTCCTTGGTGCGGATGTCCTTGGGCTCGAGGGAGTTGTTCTTGGTGGCCCAGGCCTTGCTCATGATGCGCAGTTCGGTCAACTGGTTCAGCAGCACCGGGTTGGGGCCCTTCATGATGAAGTCCACGGTGGAGTCGTTCACCTTCACGACCTTGTCGATGCCCTGCGTGTACACCGCATAGTTGGACGTCTTGGCCATGGCCCGGGTGATCGAATAGACCACGTCGTCTGCCGTGAGGGGCGAGCCGTCGCTGAACTTGACGCCCGAACGCAGTGTGAATCGCACCTGGGTGGGCGAGATGTCGCGCCAGCTGGTGGCGAGTTGGCCTTCGGTTTTGAAGGTGGTGCTGTTGTAGTACACCAGGGAATCAAAAATTGCGGCATGCACGCCGTTGCCCAAGGCGTTGTTCTGGGAATGGATGTCAAGCGTGGGGATGTCACTGGCGCTGGACCACTTGAACTGCTTGGCATGCACGGTGGAGCCAACCCCAACCATCGCCAGGGTGATGGCGGTGCAAACGGCGATAAACCTAGGCTTCATACAGCTCCTTGTAAATGAGTGAAAACATGGGGACTGTGCAATATTCGCGCCCGAATTGCATCGGTGTTTTCCCTCCCGGAGCCCCATGGAGCAGGCCACCCGGTGCAAATCAGCTTGTGCTCCATCGGGGCCGCTCGCATGGACTGATCCGATCCATTCCATGGAATTTCCTCGCCGTGAACGACTGCTCCGCGGATTCTGCCCCTCATGCCTGCAACCCTGCGTCGTCGCCGATCAGTTCCAGGTAGGCGTCTTCCAGCGTCACCGCCTGCACGCTGACGGCGCTGATCTCGGGGCCGTCGAGCGCGCCCACGACATCGCGCAGGCTCAGGACATGGGGCAGCAGGCAGCTGACCTGCCCGGCGCGCTGGCGCGCCGCCCAGCCCAGGCCCTGCACCCGCTGCACAGTGGTGGCGTTGTCCCGCGACTTCAGCAGCGCCACCGCCTTGCCGGGCACCCGGGCCAGCAGTTCGGGCACGCTGCCAAGTGCCGCGACGCGACCGCCCTGCATCAGAGCCACGCGGCTGCAAAGCCGCTCGGCCTCGGCCAACTGGTGGGTTGTCAGCAAGATGGTGGTGCCGCTGTCGCGCAGGCCCTCGATCAGGCGCCACAGGTCCAGCCGCGCCGCAACATCGACGGCGGCGGTGGGCTCGTCCAACACCAGCAGTTCCGGGCGGTGTACCAGTGACACCGCCAGGTGCAGACGCTGCCGCCACCCTCCAGACAGTCGCCCCACCCGGGTGGCTGCGTGCGGACCCAGGCCGAAGCGCTCCATCAGTTCGGCGACCCGGGCCTGGCGCTGCGCGGCGGGCAGGCCGTACAGACGGCCGAAGAAGTGCAGGTTCTCGGCGGGCAGCAGGTCCGGGTACAGCGCACAGTCCTGCGCGCACAGCCCGATGCGCGCGCGTGCGCTGGTGCCCAGCACGGACAGCGGCTGGCCCATCAGCTGCACCTGTCCCGCATCGGCCTGCAACAACTGGCAGACGATGTTCAGCAAAGTGGACTTGCCACAACCGTTGGGGCCCAGCAGGCCCATGACCTCGCCGCGTTGCACCTGCAGGCTGAAGCCGTCCAGCACCTGGCGGCCGCCGAAGTGCTTTCGCAGGCCGTCGATCTGCAAGGCCGGTGTCATGCCGATGGCTCCAGCGTCAGCAACTGCCGGTACGACCGGACGCCCAGCGCCAGCGACAGGCCGCAGAAAAGCAGCAGGAACGACAGCTCGAAGCGCAGCTCCGCCACGCCCAGCCCGTACGCGGCCACACCCTTGAAGGCCTGGTTCATGTGCAGCATGGGGTTCAGCTGGGCCACCGCCTGCATGGCGCCGGGCATGATTTCCAGCGGGAAGAAGGTGCCACCCAGCACCAGCAGCGGCACCCCGATGGCGGACAGGGCCACCACCACTTCCTCGCTGCGCCGGGCAAACCTTGCGCCCAGGAAGAAGCCCATGCCGACATAGGCAAACACCGACAGCAGCAGGATCACAGCGCCCAGCCACAGGCTGCCGTGGTAGCGCGCGCCGATCAGCCAGGCAATGCTGTAGAGCATGACCACCTGCACGGCCGCCAGCAGCAACTGCGCCAGCACGACCCCCAGGAAGTACGCCACCGGTCGCAGCGGTGACGCCAGCAGGCGGCGCAAGGTGCGGCGTTCGCGCTCGGCGGCGATGATGGCCACCGTGCCGCCCAGACAGCTGAAGAACAGCGCCGCCCCCATCAGGATGCCGGCCGCCGCGGCGTCCAGCCCGGCGCGCATGCTGGCGTTGTGCGCGTAGACCAGCCCGAACAGCAACATCATCGCCGCCGGGAACACGGCCCAGAAGATCAGGCCGCGACGCTGGCGCCACTGCTCCAGCAGCAGGCGCTGTGCGACGGCGA